>JAGDBH010000192.1 GCA_017959135.1 Succinivibrio sp.
CCTGTCTGCATAGCAAGCTGAATTGCAAGAGTAGATGATGCTATACAGCAGTCTCTGCTTCGGATTAAAGGGTGCATTGAGAATGGAACATTGTCGCCGTATGTTTCCTTTGCTTTTTTCTCGTTTCTAAGAATGGTGGCGGTATCTTCACAATGAAGAGCAATTATGGTTCTTGCTGACTCGAAAATGCCGTATAGTTTCTCCGCGTCATCAACAAGCAGATTTCCAGTTGAAGAGCCCATAAATACCTTAATACCGGCAATCTCTTTTACAGGAGCTTTCTTTATTTCTTCAAGATTGTTGTCTGTTGCTCCCAGATAGAAGCCATAGTTTGCAAGTGAATTCTTCTTGGCTATTTCTTTTTTCTGATTTATAAGCTCAACCGTGGTAGTTGCAGGATTGTTGTTAGGCATATCTAGATAGGAGGTAACACCACCTAACACTGCAGCTCGAGATTCAGAGTAGATTGTTGCTTTTTGAGTCATTCCTGGCTCACGGAAGTGCACGTGATCATCGATAAGTCCAGGCAGTACGATATATTCATGACAATCAATGACTTTAGCCTGTGAGTCAGAAATATCGTTATCAATTTTTGTTATTAATTGTCCTTCAATAAGCAGATCTTTGCGTATAATACGCTCTGGGGTAACCAGCAGAGCATTTTTTAATAACAGTTTGGTCATAAAAACTCCGAATTTTTTTCAATATTTTACAAGATAAAGAGACACTTAAGAAATGAGTGAAAGTGATAATTTATTTGCACCTAGATTCAGCATCAAGGATGTAACAATTCATAAAAAAGATCGCGTTTACAAACAGTTTTTCGCCATGGACAGATATGAGGTTTCATATAAGAAGTTTTCTGGCGGTGAAACCAAAGTTTTAGTAAGAGAAGTTTTTGAAAGAGATGCGGATGCTGTTGCTGTTTTAGTATGGGATGAGAAAACTGATGAGGTTGCCTTAATTGAACAGTTCCGTCCAGGTGCTTTAAAAGATGCAGAGAGTCCATGGTTAATTGAAATTGTTGCTGGCATTATCGATAAAGGTGAGAGCTGTGAGCAGACTGCAATCAGAGAAGTAAAGGAAGAAATCGGTATTGAATTAAAGCCTGAAGATTTATGCTTTATTACTTCAGAATACCCATCTCCAGGTGGAATTTCCGAGATGGTTACCTTATATGTTGCTAAGGCTGATTTATCAAAACTTGGTAATCACGGCGGTCTGGAGATCGAATCAGAGGATATTCGTGTATTCAAGGCTAAGCTTGATGATGCATATGAAAATGTGATGAATGGACGTATTCACAACTCAGTTGCAATTATCGCAATTATGAATCTGAAGTGGGAAAAGGCGAAAATTGTAAAACGTTTGCAAAATAATAAAAACTAAATCACATTTTTAGTACATAGGGTTTAAATATTTTTATTTTTCCTATAGAATTGCCTAACTTTTAAAATTCAAAGATAGATAAAAATTGGTACTGATTAACATACTTTTGTAAAAAAGTACCAATTTTGTAAAAATGAGCTAGCGATTACGTTATAAAAGTTCATTTTTTATTAGAATAACCATTATGGTGTTATAACAAATATAAGGTTTTAAAGAATGGCTCCTCGGTACTTAACTCCTAAAGCAGGCGATGGTACAGTCAGAGTTCTGCAGATTTCTGATTGTCATTTGTTTGCTGATCCCGAAAAAGATCTATTAGGTGTAAATACGTCTGAGAGTTTTAAAGCTACAGTTCAGGCCATTAAAGAGCAGAATTTTGAATATGACTTTATTGCCTTTACTGGAGATATCAGTCAGGACTATTCTGCAACCTCGTATCAGCACTTCGCTTCTATAATTTCTGTTCTGGAAAAGCCTGTATTCTTCCTGCCTGGAAATCATGATGATGGTCCTCTTATGTACAGAATCTTTGAGGATCTGGGGGTTAACATTGCAAAAAATGTTATTACTCCAAAATGGCAGTTTGTATTCCTGAATTCAGAGGTATACGCTGTTCCTCATGGCTGGATTGAAAGAAGACAGCTTGATTACACTGGCTTCTGTTCTCAGAGAAATCCAGATCAGTTTATGGCTGTTCTTGTTCATCACATGCCGCAGCTGGTGCACTCAGCGTGGCTTGATACACAGACAATGCATAATCGTGATGAATTCAATGCATACATGCGGCGTATTCCTAATCTGAAACTTGTCCTTACCGGTCATGTTCATCAGGAATTCGACATGTATGATCATGATATCCGTTACATCGCATCACCATCTACATCAATCCAGTTCACTCCTTTATCCAGTGATTTCTCTCTGGATAATCTTGCCCCTGGATGGAGATATCTGACTTTCTATCCTGATGGCAATATTGATACCCAGGTATACAGACTTCAGAATAACATCTTTATCCCAAATCATGATGTAGAGGGATATTAATGAAAATCATATATATTCATGGTTTTCTTTCAACTTCAAATGCTCAGAAAGCACAGATCCTAAGACGTGAGCTTAGGGATTATTCTGATATTGAATTTCAGTCTGTAGACTATCCAGATGATCTTGAGTACAGTGTTGAAAGCCTAAGTGAAATCATAAAAAAAGATCTTAAATCCGGTGTAAAGCCATTTCTTATTGGCAGTTCTCTTGGCGGATTTCTTTCAATTATTCTTTCTGTACGTTTTGATCTTAAGATTGCCCTTATAAATCCATGCCTGTATCCTTCAGCCTGGATTAAGAAAATGGGGTATATCGGAAAGACTCTAACCAATTTTGACAGCGGAGAATCTTTTGTAGTTCGACCTGAAGCTGTTGCCTACGTTGAAAAACTTGAAAAAGAGCTTTCTTCATATCGTAAGGATAAGACCATGGTTCTTCTGCAGACAGGGGATGAGGTTTTAGATTACAGATATTCT
The DNA here is from genome assembly GCA_017959135.1 of Succinivibrio sp. Taxonomy (GTDB): domain Bacteria; phylum Pseudomonadota; class Gammaproteobacteria; order Enterobacterales; family Succinivibrionaceae; genus Succinivibrio. The sequence continues at coordinate 2,907 of JAGDBH010000192.1, forward strand.
CTTGATTTTTTTAAGGATATCGATGTCGATGTAGAGGAAGGCGGCTCTCACCGCTATGATAATTTTGAAAGTAAGATAGGAAAAATACTGAAATTTTTTGAGGAAAATTAAAGTATTGTTCTTTTTTCCTGTTTACCCTCCTGTTTTCTAATCTTCTTGCTAAATTTATCCTAAGTTTGTTGTAACATAATAACAAGGTTAAATAATATGTGGGACGATTATGCGCATTTTAGTTGTTGAAGATGATCCATTGATTTCAAACGCACTTGAGAACAGTCTTAAGTCAAGTGCTTATGCTGTTGACTGTGTCTCTGATGGAAACCAGGCTCTTTATGCACCTAAGGATATCAGCTATGACTGTATTCTTCTCGATCTTGGTCTTCCAGGAATTGACGGTGTTCAGCTTTTAAAAACATGGCGTTCTGAAAGCATATTTACTCCTGTAATTATTATTACCGCACGTGATGGTCTTGATGACCGTATTCAGGGCCTTGATGTAGGTGCTGACGATTACGTGGTAAAACCTTTTGATCTTACTGAACTTCTGGCTCGAATCAGAGCTGTTACAAGACGAAGTGCAAATTCCAATGATGTGGTTTCTTTCACTAACGGAACTTTAACCTTAGATCCTGTAACCCATGAGGTTATGGTTAAGGATGAAGCCGGAGTATTAAGCCACTGTCCTCTAACCTCTCGTGAATACTCTCTTCTTGAGGCATTGCTACGCCGTCCAGGCGCTGTTTTATCAAGAGAGACTCTTGAAGACAAGATTTATGCATTTGGTGAAGAAGTTGAATCAAATGCCATCGAGTTTATTATTCACAACCTGCGCAAAAAGGTTGGCTCTGCAAATATTAAAAATGTCAGAGGTGTAGGTTGGAAGGTAATAAAGGGAAACTAATAAGGTCTCTTCGCTTAAAGCTTTGCGTTGCTCTGACTATTATTGGTATCGTCTATACTGGCTTTAGCTGTTATCGTTCATACAACAAAACCAAGATTGAAGCTGCATCGTTTATTGATGAGGAGCTTGCTCAGATTGCAAGTGTTATTGTCAATTATGATGTTATGCTTCCTAAATCCTGGGAAGGCCCATCTCTTAGAAGAAGAATCTTTCGTGATTTAAACGGAAATCTTTTATTTCCTCATCACGGATCACAGTCATCTCTTCTTCCTATGCCTTCACTGAATGATCTTTTTGATAAGCATCAGGAAATTATGGTTGCTCCTCTGTTTGCGCAGCCAGGAGAAACCTTTTATTTCCCTTCAATGATTGAAGACGGTATCTATACTGTTCTTATTAAAGACAAACGTGTTAGAGCGTATGTTTCAACCAATAAGGCAGGTATTCGTTTCGTCGTTGCCCGCTCTTATGATCTGTTAGATGAAGTTGTTAATCAGGCTCTGCTTCATTCTCTAAGTGAGTTCCTGCTGCTTCTGATTATCTACGTTCCAAGTACAATTTTTCTGGTTAATGTTATCTTCAGACCTGTTAAGAAGGTTGCTTCCGAGCTTGATGCCAGAAAGCACAATGATCTTTCTCCGATCAGAGCAACAAAACTGCCGTCTGAGCTTGATATCTTTATTGAGTCCATTAACCGTCTGTTTACCAAGACTTCAGGTGTAATGCAGAATGAACGTCGCTTTATGGCGGATGCCGCTCATGAGCTTAGAACACCTTTAACTGCAATTTCTCTTCAGGCTCAGGCAATTCATGAGGGAGAGCTTCCTCCTGAGGAAGC
>JAGDBH010000193.1 GCA_017959135.1 Succinivibrio sp.
AAAACCTTTAATATAGCAGGTCTTAAGAGTGCTCATGTCGTCTGCAGAAACGCTGATTACCGCTACAGAATCGACCGTCAGATCAATATCAATGAAATCTGCGATGTGAATGCCTTTGGTGTGGCAGCTGCCATTGCTGCCTATACAGAATGCGACGACTGGCTTTGTGAGCTTAATGACTATATTCAGGAAAACTATCGGTTTTTAAAGGAATTCTTCTCAGAGAATTATCCACAGATCAGAGTGGCTCCCCTTGAGAGTACCTATCTTGCATGGGTTGACTGTTCAAGCCTGAATCTAAGCGGAGAGCAGATAAAGAACAGGCTTATAAAGGAAGGTAAGCTCTTTATCAATGACGGTGAAATGTATCACTCTCCTCAGAAGAGCTTTATAAGAATTAATCTTGCCTGCACTAAGGCAACCTTGCAGGAAGCGTTAAATCGTTTCAAAAAGGTCTTCTCTTAAAAACAAAAAAATGGAGTCATTGAACTCCATTTTCTTTTTATATCAGGCTCTTACGATATACAACCTATCAGTAGGTTGGCTCCTTTGCCTCTTTTTTCCATTTTGCATAAAGTTTGTCTTCAGCTGCCTGAAAATCAGTACTGCCGCTTAGCTTCTCGTAATCCTCACTGAAAATTCCAAGCTTCTCTTCCTGACATCTGTCAATGAATTCTGAGGCATTATCGATTTTCCCTTCCTGCTCCAGCTTTTCGATGCGATGTGCCAGTGCAGAAGTTGTGTCGTGTCTGCAGTTCCAGTTATTAGGAACGACTTTAGCTGTTTTATTATAACAGCCGGTTAATAAAAGACTGTTTATAACAACTGCAGAGAGAAGGATGATAGCTGAAAATAATTTCATGAATACTCCTGTAGTTATAAATTTATAATAATTTATTATACGCAGGTAAAGTTATTTTACACTTATTTTCAGTCGGTTAAATATATTATGCTTTATTTTGTAAAAATATTAGGCAAACATTTGTTATGGGTCACAACTTTTGACATATACACGTAAAAAAAAACGGAGAACAAATCTCCGTTTTCTTTGCCTAAAATTCTCTTATTAACCGCGTATGGCTTTTACCTTTGCCAGTATCTCCTGACATGATGCGCTGATGCCTTTGTAATCCTCAGCCTTAACCTGCTTAGGATCAGGAACGAAGCTTCCGCCTACAGCGGCTACATTCTTAAGGCTTAGATACTCTGAAAGATTCTCAAGATTTACTCCGCCGGTTGGAACAAACTTGATTGAGGCATATGGACCTGCAAGGGCCTTAAGTGTCTTGGTGCCACCGTAGGCTGCAGCAGGGAAGAATTTAACCACCTCAAGCCCAAAGTCTAAAGCCATTTCAAGATCAGATGGGGCAACTGTTCCCGGGCAGATTGCAAGATCGTGCTTTAAACACCAGTCAACAACCTTTGGATTAAAGCCTGGGGTAATTACAAACTTACCGCCGTTATCAAGTGTAGCCTTTGCCTGATCAATGTTATGAACAGTACCTGAGCCTACCAGCATATCAGGGCACTCTTTTGCCATGATTCTGATTGCATCTGCAGCTGCTGGGGTTCTGAAGGTAACCTCGGCAATAGGAATCCCGCCGTCACATAAGGCATGTGCAAGAGGTGCTGCCTTTGAGGCATCCTCAAGTACAACCAAAGGTACAATGCCGATTGATTCAATTTCGCTTAATACTTTAAATTTCATTGGTATCTCCTAAAAATCACAGCGTCTGTGTGATGCAATAAATTCTGCTAGTTTCTCCTTTGTAGGGAGTCCTTCATTGTCTCCTCTGAAGGTGCACTGAATAGCGCCAATGGCACAGCCTCTCTCTACAGCTTTTTCAATGGAAAGTCCTTCCATATGGGCTGAGAGCACACCTGCCGCAAAGCCATCGCCGGCTCCGACGGTATCCACAACCTTATCAATGATGAATCCTGGTACCTTGATCTCCTTATCCCTTGTGCTGCATAAAGCGCCCTTTGGACCACACTTGGTGATTATGCAGGAAGCTCCGCCCTTAAGATAGAATTCATTGATTTTCCTAGGATCACTACTGCCGCACAGAATGTCGCCCTCACCCACACCAGGGAGGACCATATCAACTTTTGTGGCGATATCATTTAAGGTTTTAACCATTATCTCCTGTGACTTCCACAGCTGAGGTCTTAGATTTGGATCAAAGGAAATATAAAGCCCCGCCTTGCGACCAAGCTCAATCAGCTTATAGACGGCCCTGAGAGTTGATTCAGATACTGCGGCCATGATTCCTGTGATATGCAGATTTGAGAATTTTGAAAAATCTACCTCACAAACATCGTTCTCGTTTAAGGTTGAGGCTGCAGAACCTGAACGGAAGTAGAAAATCTGAGGATCACCGTTTGAGACTCTGCCCTTGAGCATAAAGCCTGTACGATAGGTGTCTGAATATTTAACCTGGGAATTATCAATACCGTTGGCCTTTATTGAATTCTCAATCAGCTTTCCAAAGGGATCGTTGCCAAGCTTTGTAAGATATGTCGCCTTATGTCCCAATCTTGCAATGCCGGTTGCAACGTTGAATTCTGCTCCTGCAATATCCAGCGAATAATCCTTCACTGTTTCAAGAGCGCCTTCCTGTTTTGCAATCAGAAGGCCCATTGGTTCACCGGTTAGGAGTAAACCTTTTTCCATTATGTATGTTCTCCTGACTATTTTTTTTTATCATGTCCAATGTACGAAATTATACGCCCGTGCGATTGCAGGACGTATGATTGCGATCCTGAAGATGAACAGCTTTCACAAAGATTATATGTAGTTTGATGTTTTCTAGAGTGTTACTCCGTCCTTCCAGATTAGAAGCTCATGGAAATCTCTTTTCTCTGAGACTGATTTCTGACCTGAGGCAATGGCAAGAATATAGTCTAAAAGCTCCATTGCCAGTTCATCAAAATCCTTTCCATCAACAATTGCTCCTGCATTGAAATCAATCCAGTTGCCCCCTTTCTTCTCATAAAGAGCATTGTTGGTTGAGATTTTTATGGTAGGGACCACAGTACTGAATGGAGTTCCTCTTCCGGTAGAGAAGAGAATCATATTTACACCGCAGGCAGCCAGAGCTGAACAGGAAACACCGTCGTTTCCAGGAGCATTCAGAAGATTCAGACCAGGTGTCTTTATGGTTTCTGCATATCTGATGGTGTCCTCAACCTGAGCCTTACCGCCTTTCTGTACACAGCCTAATGACTTGTCCTCCAGTGTGGTGATGCCGCCAGCCTTGTTGCCAGGAGATGGATTCTCCGAGACGGTTTCCCCGTGAGATTTGAAGTAGCCTTTAAAATCATTGATAAGTGAAACTGTCTTTTTAAATACGTCCTCATTCTTTGCTCTGTTCATAAGGATCTGCTCGGCACCGAACATTTCAGGAACTTCAGTCATAACAGAGGTTCCGCCTGAGCCTACAATCAGATCGCTAACACGGCCGATAAGAGGATTGGCAGTGATGCCGGAGAGACCGTCTGAGCCACCGCATTTAAGTCCGATTCTAAGCTTTGAGAGAGGAACTGTCTCTCTTTTTGATTCATTGGCCTTCTGTAAAAGAGAATCAATTATTCCATAGCCAGACTCAAGCTCATCCTCAACATCCTGAGTATTTAAAAACATCAGTCTGTCATCTTTGAGATCTAAAAACTCTTTGAACACTGAAAGATTATTGTTCTCACAGCCAAGCCCCAGGACCAGTACGGCCCCGGCATTTGGATGACGGGTTAGAGAGGCAAGGAGTTTCTGTGTCGTTGTCTGATCCTCTCCCATCTGAGAGCATCCATATGGATGAGTTAATGCATAGCAGCCATCGACATTACTGTAGGTCTCAAGCTTTTCTCTAGCATAGGTCTCAAGCTCTTTTGCGATATGGTTTACGCAGAAAACAGTCGGAATAATCCAGACTTCATTGCGGATACCAACCTGACCATCAGCTCTTACATAGCCCTCAAAGGTTCTCTCAACCTTCTTAAGCTGTGTTTTCTCCACTCTGTTATAGGTGTATTCCTTTGTGCCGGAAAGGTTGGTTTTGACATTCTCTGAATGCACATGCTGGCCCTTCTGAATAGGGCAGGTAGCATGACCGATGGAGTAACCGTATTTTATGATCTGATCGCCTTCTTTGAGATCATAGAGGGCAAACTTATGCCCACGGGTAATGTCATCCTTTAAGGT
>JAGDBH010000194.1 GCA_017959135.1 Succinivibrio sp.
ACCTACATTTGCCTCTGTAGCAAAGGTAGCAAACTCCTTTCTCTTGCCGTCATCTAAAAGATAGATTTTCATCTTATCCTTTGGATACTCAATACACTGAGCTGCAAGAACTGTATCTCTTACAACATCCAGTGATTCATTATAGGTAGGAATATATACATCTACGGTAGGCCAAAGTGAGGTATCCTTTGGCAGTGGTACGATTTTTCTCTTTAAGGCCCATGACAGCTGGAAGAAGCTTAAGATCAGAACCAGATAAACATAAAGTTCTGCAAACAAAAGCAGGTATCCAAAGAACATGTCAATCCATGACGGGAAATCCAGGGTCTGAGTGATTCTAAAGAACATATATCTGGTTGAGGAAATTACTGCAACCAGCAGAATTCCCAGAGAAACGAAGTGTTTTTTTGACATGAAATGTGCAAAGAAACATGTCGCTATCATGGTTATACCATAGATAAACTGGTTATGTGTGCTCATTGGGGCAACCACCATCAGTATAAGAATTGGCAGTGCCACAAAACATAAAAACAGTGTAACAAGAAAATGGTGTTTCATATCAACTCGAATACTTATTCTTTTCTTAATGGATTGATAATCATAGTGCCTTTGTTAACCACAAAGCCCAGCTTCTGAGCTACTTTTTTGGCGATAATCTCAATATCAAAGGCTGCTGCTGAATTCTTGTTGTAATCAAATACCGCCATCTGCTGACCAGCAGCTTCAATCACGGAAGTATCTCTATGAATCATTCCTAAAAGCTGCTCTTTAAAGTTCAGATTACAGAAATCCTGAACCTCTCTGTTTAATTTAATACGATTGTCTATCTGATTTAGAATTATGTAAAAACCAAGTCCGCCACCGACTAGACCGTCCATCAGACCTCCTGACATAAGCTGAGAGAACAGCGAGATGGAAGCTGCATCAGCAAGAAGTGGCACCACCTGCATGTCTGATACAGATGCGATTGATTCAAGTGCCTGGGTGTAGCCTGGTGCAAAGTCTGCAATGACCAGAATGTTTGGATTGTTGAATAATCCTCCTTGAACGTTCTTGAAGAAATCAGGCTCAGCCATTGCTTCATCAAGAGCTGCACGCTGTTCCTTGGTGGATTTGCCAAAAGGCAGCATGTACAGATTCTTATCAATGTTAATGCAGGCGCTTGCCCAGTCGGTATGGGGAGTGGTTACATATCCTCTGTCATCGTTAAGAGGTAAACCAAAATATAGTCTTAAAGCATTCTGAGGGTCAAAATCAACAACAATTACCTTTGTACCTGCTCTTGAGAATGCGTATGCTAGATTTGCAACAACGGTGGTTTTTCCGACACCGCCTTTTGGTGAACAAACACTAATTACTGGCATAATCTTTTATATCCGTTTTTTTTATTAGCTGTTTAAAAGTCTTTTATATAGATCCTGAAGCGAATCATTCTTACGTCCTTTAAATTCAGAGGAAACTGATGATCTGAACAGACCTGCAAATGGCTTGTTCTGACTGCTTACATCAGGAATAGATTCTGTAACAGAAGGTTTATCATCTTTTTTAGGAGAAACCTTTACCTCTTCCTCTACGATCTCAGCTTCTTTTTTAGGAGCAGTTTTCTTTACAGGTGCAGGTTCATCTGTAAGAGGGGAAAACTTATTCTGATAAGAAGATTCTGTATTCTCGACCAGAAATGATTTTAAGGATGAGGTTCTGTTGGACTGTAATGCAACTGATGACAGGTTAACACTGCTAGTTTTTTCCGGATCCTTTGGTTTTACTGAGAGAAGCTCCCTGACGGAGGTTGCGGTTTTGATCTCGCTGACCTTAGGTGATGCTTCCGTTGCAAGTTCTCTTAGAAGAGAGAATCTTGAGTTGACGTATTTGTCTGAATCAGTTTCGCTAAAAGTTTTGAAGTTTACTTTATCTCTATAAGCCTTCTTGAACTTTGATTCGTCAGTGTTCTCGTTCATTGCTATCACTACATAAAAATTGAATGTTGTTTATGCGTGTGATTTCTTAACTCGTAATGAAGGAATAATCCTTCAAAATATCCATAAAAAAATGGAATCTAAGTTCTATTTAAACAATAGAAAAACATATCTTTCATAAATGAAAAATATAAATCACACACTACTTATGCTTCTTAAAATGAAGCTAGTTTTTATAATTTCCTGAAATGATTATACACAACTAAATTTAAAACGTTTGTTGAGATGTAGCCTATATATGCTTTAATTAAAATATTTAGCT
>JAGDBH010000024.1 GCA_017959135.1 Succinivibrio sp.
GAGCATAGGGCCTTAATCGGATAGGAGCAGTAGTTAAAAAATTGTTCTTTTGTAATCAAAGCTTATAATCCTAGTGAACATATACCTACTCTAAGAATAACACACAACTGTAAACAAATTTCTTTAAATCAGGAACAAAATCAGTCAAAAGTTGAAAATTTAAATCAACAAAACTTAGTTTTTTTTCAAAAAAAGCACCAAAATCTACCCTGATTACCCCAACCTCTTCCAAAATGGAGCATTTCATACCCCTGATTTGCTCTCTTTTAATGCATTTTTATCGAAAAAAAATGCTTTTATTGATTTTAAAAAGCGGCAGATAGAATATGAAATAGTGTTAAACAACACTGTGAAAACAACAAATAACATTAGGAAATAATATGTCACCATTAATAACCATGAGCAGGATTCTTGCTAAATATACAGCTCTGTTCGTTATCGGCACAGCTGTCTTCGCTTACTTTGTACCATCATCATGTACCTTTGTAAAAGGTAATACTCAGATTATTATTCTCGGCATTATTATGCTTTCGATGGGTATGACTCTTGGCAGACAGGACTACAGAATTCTGGCCCAGAGACCATTTGACATTCTTATCGGCACAATTGCACAGTTCACCATTATGCCTCTGATTGCAATTGCTCTTGCAACCACATTCAATCTATCAGACGGCCTAACCCTGGGTCTGGTTCTGGTTGGCTGCTGCCCTGGCGGTGTTTCATCCAACATTATGACCTTCCTTTGCAGAGGAGATGTTGCCTTCTCAGTTGGTATGACCACTGTATCAACCATTATTGCTCCTGTAGCAACACCTCTGCTGGTAAACTACCTTGTAGGTCAGCGTATTGATATTGACGGCTGGAGCATGTTCCAGTTTATGCTGATGGTTACCATCGTACCTGTAGGCATCGGCTCTCTTTGCAACATTATTTTCGGCAAATTTGATTTCTTCAAGAAGATTCGTCAGATCATGCCTGGTGTTGCTGTAATCGGCTTTGCACTGATTGTTGGCGGCGTTATTGCCTACCACGGACAGAAATTCCTTGAGTCAGGACTTGTAATTTTCCTATGCATTTTCTGTCACAATGCTTTAGGATATCTATTAGGATTCTTTGCAGGACGTTCCTTCAAGATGAGTACAGCAAAGAAGAGAACCCTTGCAATTGAGGTTGGTGTTCAGAATGCAGGCCTTGCTACAGGTCTTTGCGGCAAGTTCTTCCCAACATCTGCAGAGGCTGCTATCGCATCAGCAGTATCCTGTGTATGGCATTCAATTTCAGGAACCATCCTTGCAAATATCTTTGCAACCTATGACAAGAAAAAGGCTGAAGGAGCAAATAATCTTCAGACCTCAACTGAACAGTAGTAAGGAAGAGTAATGGAGCTATCCCGTACCGTTGAGCTGGCCCAGAAGCTGGTTAGAATAGAATCAGTAACACCTGATGATAACGGGTGTCAGGATCTGATAAAGGAGATCTTAAAGCCTCTAGGCTTCACCTGTTACACAATCGAAGAGAAAGGTGTAACAAATCTTCTGGCAACTCACGGACGGGGCTCCCCTTTCCTTTTATTCCTAGGTCATACTGATGTCGTCCCAGTCGGAGACGAGTCAGCATGGGAACATCCTCCATTCTGCGGCGATGTCTTCGATTATGATGGAGAGCCTTATCTGTACGGCCGCGGAAGTTCTGATATGAAAGGCGGCGATGCCGCTATGATCACTGCCATGTGTGAATACATAAAGCAGAATCAGAATCATATTGGAACCATTGGACTGCTTTTAACCTCAAATGAGGAAGGCGATGCCATAGGTGGAACTCCTTATGTAATTGACTACATGAAAGAGCGTCACATGATCCCTACCTACTGTCTGATTGGAGAATGCTCCTGCGATAAAATCTTCGGAGATTCCATCAAGAACGGCCGTCGCGGAGATATGAATGCCACCATTATCGTCCATGGCATTCAGGGACATGCAGCCTTAGAGCAGCACGCTAAAAATGCTGTATTCGAAGCCTCACGCTTTATTCAGGGAATGCTTGATAATCCTATTGATAACGGAACTCCTTTCTTCCCACCAACCTCATTCCAGGTATCCAATATTCATGCTGGTACCGGAGCAGACAACGTAATTCCAGGTTCATGCACACTTCGCTGCAATTTCAGATGGAACGATTCTCAGACTCCATCTCTTATAGAAAAGCACGTACGAGGTGTGGCAAAAGATCTTAATATTGACTGCGACATGGAGTTCAGAGAGGACGGAAAGCCATTCCTTACCAAGGATGGAGAACTTATTGATGCTCTATATACTTCAATTAGAGCTGTTACCGGTGTTACCCCTGATCTTGGAACCTCTGGCGGAACCTCTGATGGCAGATTCGTAAGACCACGTGGAACTCAAACTGTCGAATTTGGTCCTGTTTCAGATTTAATCCATAATGTTAATGAAAGAGTCAGTGTAAAACAGCTTGATATGCTGCATGAAATTTACTTAAGAGTAATCTATCTGCTGATGATCCATAAGCCTATTACCGAAGAATAAACTCAGCAGTA
>JAGDBH010000195.1 GCA_017959135.1 Succinivibrio sp.
AATAATATTTCTAAGAATGTTCTTGGCTTTCTCTACATTTGAACCGTAGGCAACACCAACGTTAAACTCCATCTTGGTAATTGAACTTGTCAGAGACCAGTTTGTCAGAGCTGAAGTGATGAACTCTCTGTTTGGTATCATTACTTCCTTGTTCTCAAATGACATAACTGTTGTTGAACGTATACGAATTATGCTTACTGTTCCTGATAGACCGTTCAGGGTAATAATGTCACCGACACGAAGCTGTCTTTCAAACAGAAGAATGATACCTGATACGAAGTTAGCAAAGATTTCCTGGAGACCAAAACCCAGACCAACAGAAAGAGCTGCTACCAGCCACTGTAAATTCTCCCATTTTATTCCTATTGCTCCAGCGGCTGATATGATACCCAGACCGATAATAATGTAGGATGAGATTACTTTTACTGAATAGCTTGTACTCTTAAATCTTTCATCTTTTCTGATCAGAATGATTTTCTCGAATAAAACCGGAAGGGTTTTATTCAGGAAGCTGGTGATTATCAGAATGAAAATAGCAAACATGATATTTGCAATTGACAGATAATCAGTGATTAAAGGAGCTCCGTTAATTATCTGAGTCTTATTCCAGATATGGACGGTATCAAGATAACGTAGAACAGATGATAAGTCACTCCACTGAATATATAAAAGAATCGTTGTTGCAATAATCAGTATGATTCTTGCAACCTTGTATAAACGAGCACATAAAGAAGGCGCATTCAGATTCATTACTGAGACGAGACTTATTATCATATTGGCTTTATGTTCAGCGCTGCTTGAGTGAATATTGCGTTTTTCTGCATAGATTTTTTCGTAAATCTTAACAGTAAGAACATAAATCATTCTGTGTACAGTCTGACTTACAAGGAAGTATGCCAGCACTATGTAGAATGTATATGCAATTCTATTTGTGAGTTTTACAACTGTGTATAGATATCCTGATGAAACTGCAACAGCTGCGATTGAAGTTATCACAATGCCGATTACGCAGGAAACAATGTAACCTGCTGAGGTGTAGTTAAAGTCTCTAAGATTATTAATCAGCAGTCTGAATGAAATAATAAACAAACCAATACATGATAGAAGAACTACTGAAAAAGATGTTAAATCAGAATAAATTGTTACAGCATCTGTTTCTGCAACATTTGCAAAGATCAGAAGAGGAAGCGCAAATGTCCATACACTGCCAAGAATATTTCTGTAATGTGCTAGTTTGTATGGCTCAACACTGAAATGTCTTTGTACAAGAGCATTTGGTTTCAGGATCTGCATAAAGAACACGAAAACGAATATATGCATTAACATTGCTGTAATAACATATCTTTGAGAGTGTGTTTCGCTTAAGGCAATACAGATAATGACTGTTCCAAGACATATCATCCAGACCATGCTTGGGATCATAAGAATCATGTTGTTTAAAAGGGCAAGCGGAGTCAGAAATACTGAATCAGCAGCGCTGTCTAATCTTCTTGCCAGTCTATTGTTGTTGTCCTGAATTCTTTTTATGAATACCAGAATAATTCCGCATAAAAGGAAAAATGGCAGCAGAAGTGTTGTTACTGTCTTAGTGGTATCAGATAAAAATGCTGAGCCAGAAAGTTTCTGTTTTAAAGATTCCCATTCGTATTTTGCAGATGGTATGAACATCTTTAGGAATTCATTTCCAAGAGGCTGATTTGATTTTACCCAGAACAGCTGCTCTTCAGTGTCTGCACTGATTTTATCGTAAATCTTTTTGTAGTTTGCGTAATTAACCTTGATTTCGATATTCTCATTCAGAGAATCAGCAATAACCTGATAAATTTCACTCATGGTAGACTTTCTCTGTCCATAGATAGAAATAACATCTTCTCTGTAAGGCTCAAGTTCAGGATAATTCTTGATAACCTTTTCAACATCTTCGAAAACACTGTTGATCTGATTTAATCTTTCTCTGATTTCATACAGATAAATATTGATATTGGCGATTTTCTCATCAACATCATATTTGATTTTTACATTTGGTAAAGATGTCAGCTGCTTGTTGAGAAGTCTTGAAAGAATAAGACTTCTATTTAGTTCTTTTATCTGGCTGTCAAGACTCTTTTCTATCTGGGTAACTTTCAGATTGGCATCCAGAACTTCTTTGTTGGTTTCCTTATAATCAGCATACAGTTCTTTTGCCTGAGACAGGTATCCTTTGATTTCATTAGTTTCTCTGATGACCTTTTTTAAGACAGGGTTATTCTTAACAGTCTCATTATCAAGTTTTGATTCTTTATTATCTTCGTTTGCATCAAGAGTCTTTAATCTTTCAGATAATTTTTTTATTTCTTCATTTAATCTGTTGTACTTTAAGGTTGAATACTCAAGTTCAAGGGAGGAAATATCCTGAAGAATAGAAATATTGGACAGCTGGGTCTTATAAAGATTATTCTCCAGATTAGATTCATAAATAATGGTTGCATATGCTCTGTTTAGCATATTCTCTGTATCTGGATTATTATCAATCTCAGCCATCAGTGTTTTGGTCTGTTCATTATTAAAGGTCACTATACTTTGTGATTTTTCAGGTAGAGTCTGGACATCATTATGATATTTTGTTGCTCTTTCAAGTAAGATGTTTTCCTGAATTAAAGACTCTGTATCTGCCTTCAGTCTTTCATTGACCTCCTGATAGGATAAAGCTTCCAGTTCGCTGTCAGATATTACACTTCTCTTCTTTTCCTCATGAATTTTTCTTGAGTAATACACGATTCTCTTTTTTGCAGTTGAAAACAGTCTGGTTAATCCAGAGATCTTTTCCTTGGTATCTGAAATCTCTTCGTTCTTTTCTATGGCTTTTGTGTAGGTGGCGATATTTTTTTCTTTATCCTTCTCTGAAAGAGTAGAACTTTCCTTTGTTGTATTTATCGCTGCAGTAAGTTCTTTTGTTGAAGGAAGAATAATCTGGCCGAATCTCGTCGTAACAGAGTTAGTATGAGATTCTGTGTGTGGCTGGGCGAATGCTGTTGAGATTCCAAATAATACGATAATTAGTAGCGTTAGAATTTTTTTCATACAAATACAGAGTCAGAGTCCTAGTTTATGAATGAACAAAACAGCTGATTATTCTCCAGATATTTTTTTAAGCCTGGGGGGTTTTTATTTCTTTGCTGAATTTGATCTTTATACCTATATATTCAGTGAAATTATAACATTCCTCACATTGCTAAAACATAGCAATCTCCTGTTTGATAAACATTTCTGTCAGGCATTTTTTTGAGAGTTATCGTAGATTGATTAAGTGGTGAGTTATCAGAGAAAAGAATATAAGAATCGACCAGGAATATATCCTGGTCGAAGTTAGATTGAGATTAAGGATTCAGAATGGTTGGACCTGAATGTTCCTCAAGATTTGGATAGTCAAGATTGTAGTGTAAACCGCGAGATTCTTTTCTCATCATAGCTGATTTAACAATAATCTCTGCAACGTCAAGAAGATTTCTAAGCTCAAGAAGATTTCTTGTTACTCGGAAATTAGAGTAATACTCATGGACTTCCTTCTTTAGAAGTTCAATTCGATGCATTGCTCTTTCCAGTCTCTTGTTGGTTCTTACAATACCAACATAATCCCACATGGTAAGTCTTAGTTCATGCCAGTTATGGGTGATAATGACTTCTTCATCAGAATTTGTTACCTGACTTTCATCCCAGTCTGGAATATTTGCAATTTCTGCATCAGCCAGATGTTTCAGAATATGAGTTGCAGCAGCTTTGCCGTACACTACACATTCTAAAAGAGAATTTGAGGCCAGTCTGTTTGCTCCATGAAGACCTGTATAGGCACATTCACCAACGGCATACAGATTCTCAATGTCTGTTCTGGCATTGTTATCTACCATGATTCCGCCACATGTGAAGTGGGCTGCAGGTACAATTGGAATTGGACGCTTGGTGATATCGATGCCAACCTTCAGACAGCGTTCATAGATTGTTGGGAAGTGCTTTTTAACAAATTCTGGTTCCTTGAAGGAAATATCCAGATACATGCAGTCTGCACCAAGTTTCTTCATTTCATGATCGATAGCTCTTGCAACAATATCTCTTGGTGCAAGTTCAAGTCGTTCATCGTAATCCTTCATGAATCTGGTGCCGTCTGGTCGCTTTAACTGAGCGCCTTCACCACGCAAGGCCTCTGTTAAAAGAAAGTTTCTGTCAGCATCGCAGAAAAGGGTTGTTGGATGGAACTGATTAAATTCCATGTTTGCTACACGGCAACCGGCTCTATAAGCCATTGCTATGCCATCACCTGAAGATACTTCTGGGTTGCAGGTGTACTGGTAAACTTTTGATGCTCCACCGGTACATAGTGCTATAAATTTTGCTGAAATAGTTTCTACGTGACTAGTTTCATTGTTCAGTACATATGCGCCGATTACTCTGTTTCCTGGCAATCCTAGTTTTCTTGTAGTAACAAGATCAATTGCGTTATGGTTTTCAAGAAGAGTAATGTTTGGATGCTTTCTTGCTAGATCTGTTAGAGTTTCCTGAATTGATTTACCTGTATGATCCTCAGCGTGGAAAATTCTTCTGTGAGAGTGACCGCCTTCTCTGTGCAGATGATATGGGGACTGTTCGTCTGTTGCTTTTTCTTCCTTTAGATCGAAAGGTACTCCTGAGTCGATTAGCCACTGAATTGCATCGTGGGCATTTTTTGCAACAAATTCAACTGTTTTTTCATCGCAAAGGAATCCACCGGCTATGCAGGTATCCTTTATGTGTGCTGCGATGCTGTCATCATCGTCTTTAATGTTGTAAACACCAGCAATACCACCCTGAGCATAATTTGTGGATCCAGCGCAAGCTGTTTCTTTAGAAAGAACAATTACCTTGGTTTTTTCTGCAAGACCTAAAGCAAGAGTTAGACCTGCAGCACCGCTGCCGATAACAAGGCAGTCTGTTGTATAGTTCATATTATTATCCTAAGGCGCTTAAGCGTCGATATTGAATGAATGTTTGATCTAGCTTGAAGATTCTACAACGGGTTATTGTTTTTTTGTATATACAATATATTGTTACAGGTCTATGCACCATATAAGTACATATATACTTAAGGTATAAATCCTACTTTTATGCTCTGTTACTTGCTTTAGAATCTTGAGAATGTCAAAATTACTTAATTAGATGAAGATTAAGCAAAATTTTTGTGATTATCATCATAGTTTAATGATCTGTTAAATTTTTTTTGAACTTTAAAAAAAACTCTTGGTCAAAAAGGTAAAGGTAAAACGATGGCATCCGATGAAAATCTACAAAAAGCCTCAAGTGATGAGGCTCTTGTTAAGCGGGTGCAGCAAGGAGATGTTAGCGCCTACAACATACTGGTAATTAAATACCAGCATAAAGTTGCTCAGATTATTTCTAAATTTGTTGGAAATTCTGCTGATGTTAACGATGTTGCACAGGAAGCTTTTATAAAAGCATACAAGGCGATTAACAATTTCCGAGGCGAAAGTTCGTTTTATACCTGGCTGTATCGAATTGTAGTGAACTCAGCTAAGACTTATCTAGAGTCTAACAGCAAGAGAAAAAATCACATTGATGTAGATTCAGAAGAATTTCAGTCAATTGATGCTCAAGGTGTTCTTACAAGCAGAGAGTCGCCAGATAGAATTATAGAATCGCAAGAATTACAGCAAGTGATATTAAGTGCGATGAAGGAACTTCCTGAGGAGCTGAGACAGGCAATAATGCTGAGGGAAGTTGAGGGAATGTCCTATGAGGACATGGCAGGTTTGCTGCAGATCCCGATTGGAACTGTAAGATCAAGAATCTTCAGAGCCAGACAGTTCATCGAGGAAAGAATGTCTAGATTTGCTGGAAAGTAACGATTTACTTTAGGAGTAACTATGATGAATTTTCAGAATGTTGACAAAGAAGAGCTAAAATCTGCTTTGTATGACGGAGAGAATTTACCAGAAGGAAAGCTGAAGCTTTCAGAGAATGATGTTGAGCATATTCAGAACTGGTCTTTGATTGGCGCAACTCTCAGAAATGAAATGACAGAGAGCCAGCTAAAACCAGATTTTGCCGCATCTTTGATGAATAGAATCAAGGAAGAGAAGATTACTCCTGAGCTTGTAGATCAGACTGAGGTTCAGTCTGTTTCGGTCCATTCTTTCAGAAATGTATTCAAGAAGGTTTCTTTCGGTATTGCTCAGATGGCAATTGCAGCTTCTGTTGCTGCAGTTACAATCATCGGATATCAGACCTACAATGCAGAGGGTACTGTATCTAATGAGGTTTCAGCAGCTTCAACAATCGGAGCTATCGGAACAGCAAATCTTGCAAGCTATCAGACTAACCGTAAGAGCTCAAATGAGATAAAGCTGAACGAGGATAAGTCTGACAAAGATAGTGTCTCAGCTAATAATATTGAACTTAAGAAACAACAAAAACTTGAAGTTGAGCGTATAAATAATTACATTAGAGGTTATGTATTAGATACAGCTTCAAACAATTAGAGTTCTATGAAAAGATTTTTTGAAATAACCGCAGGAGTTGTATGTACTGCGGTTTTTTTATTAATAAATACAGCTTCAGCTTCAGAAGTCGAGCAGTGTGAACTGGATTTTAATTCCTTAAAAGATACATATGTAAACTCAAACATAGAAGCAACTGTTATTCAGTCTGCTCAGTCTGAGATTGAGCCTCTTTCACTGGTCCACCTTAATAAGAATGGTATTCCATATACAACCTGGAAGTCTCTGAACAATGAGGTTTCAGGATATTCCATAAGAAAAAACAAGGGATTTGACTATAACCAGAATCGTGGATTTGTAGGTCCTCTTATCTGGCATCAGACTTTAATCTGGGACAAGATTTTTTCAAATGAGTCAAACCTTAACGGTTATGACTGCAGTATTCTTGGAAGAACCAGACTTGCTGGAAGAAAGGTAACTGTTTTAAGGTTATCTCCTGTGGATGAAATCAGATATGGTTTTATCGTTTCCAAGGATGCGGATACCAATCTGCCGGTTGAACTTGCGGTTATAGCACCTAATCAGACTGTAGTTGCCAAGTTTACCGTGACCGCTGTTCACTCAACTGCAGCCTTAAATCTTTCATTCCCGGATGAAACCTTTGACAGAATTGAAAAAATGTCAAAAAGCGAGGAAACTTCACCTGCTGCGTGGAGTGAACTTGTAATTCCAACTAACTTTTCAATAAAAAGACAAGGTGAAGAGGAATCTTCAGAAGGTAATAAAATCTCTTATAAA
>JAGDBH010000196.1 GCA_017959135.1 Succinivibrio sp.
ACATCATCAAAATCAAATACCAATTCAGTACGACCTGTTTCCTCATTCTTTTTAAGAACAAGTCTGGCGTCGAATTTCTTTCCTGTCTTACCTTTGAAACCTCTTAATGTCTGTGACTTTCCTTCTTTAAGAATCTCAGTAACCACCTGGGAAGTGATATTCTTTCCTACAATAGTCTTTCCTATAGAGAACTTACAAGAGTTCTCATCCTGAGCATTAAAATTAGCACATCCAAAACCGCTAGGGCGAACTAAGATATCACCGCCACAATCAGGACACTTAACATCAGGAAGCTTTTCAGCTTCGATTCCATCAAAGTTAAAGCTTAAGACCTTTTTGCCCTCTTCATTTTCCTTGAGCTGAATCTTTGCATTGAACTTTTGATTGGTCTTTGACTTGAAACCAGTTAACACATCAGTAATTCCATTTGTCAAAAGAGCTGTAAGCTCCTCCACAGAAATCTTTCTTCCAGCTATCTCTCCAACAGAGAAGTAACATTGATTCTCTTCCTGGAATCGGTGCTCGCAGGCAAAGCCATAACCAGTCTTTGCAATTCTGCCACCACATACTGGGCATTTTAGCTCATCAACATACTCAGTAGGTGTTTCAGAGAAATCAAAGCTAACATTGAACTCTCCGTCCTCATTTTTACCAAGCTTCAATACAGACTTGAAAGGCTTATTAGATTTACTCTTAAAGCCCTCTATTAAATCTGTCTTTCCTTCAAGGATAAGCTTTCTAAACTGCTCCTCAGGCAAGTCAACTCCAGCAATTTGGCCGATACTAAATCTACATTTAATTTCGTCATTTGTATAATTGCTGCAGCCATATCCGAAGGATGTAGTGGTAAGTTCGCCGCCACAAGCAGGACAATTAATACCAAGAGGCTTTCTAGTGGCAAGTCCCTTAGAATCCTTACCTGTAAACTGATTGATATTCAAAGCGATTGTCTGAGTAAGATCAGAATCAATCATGCTCTTGGTCTCGGTACGAATGTAATCCTCCAGCTCCTTGCGGTAATCGTCAAACTCCACAGTACCGTTTATAATACCTTCCAATCCCTTTTCCCAGTTAGCAGTCTGCTCTGGCTTAAGAAGTGAAGGTGTAGTCAAAAGAACAACCTCGTAAATCATTTCTCCCAATCGCTCTGGAGTGATGACCTGAGTCTTATTGTTCTGATTTAAATATCTGATTCGTACAAGCTTTTCGAGAATTTCGCCTCGTGTAGCAGATGTACCAATACCGGTAGTTTTAATCTGCTCTCTAAGCTCCTCGTCCTCGATGAGCTTTCCTGCATTTTCCATAGCAAGAATCAAAGAACCAGATGTATATCTCTTAGGAGGTGATGTTTTACCTTCCTTTAGCACGAATCCATTTACGTTGATAGAATCGCCGATATTTACAGCTTCAACAAACTGAGCAAATTTCTCCTTAGAAAAATCCTCCTCTGAATCCTCTCCATCCTCATCAGAATCAGATGAATCATCCTTTTTATTCTTTGGAATACCGGCAATCTCTAAGTATCCTGGCTTCATCAAAAGCTTTGCCCCTGCGAAGAAGCTTTCATTCTCCACCTTAACAGTGATTTTGACGTTCTTGTACTCTGCTGGTGGATAGAAAATAGAAAGAAATCTGCGAACTATTAACTCGTAAACCTTTTGGCTAAGTGGTGAAAGGTTCTCAATACCATTGCACTGGCCAGTAGGAATGATAGCATAGTGATCTGTTACCTTGCTATCATCAGTGTAGCTGGTCTTTTCTATGCCAATATATTTTCTATCAGCTAATATGTCATGAACAAACTTTGCAGTAGGCTCGTATGACTGAAGCTTATTTAAGTTTTTATTAATCTCCTTTGCCACAGCTGTTGTAAGAACTCTGGCATCGGTACGAGGATAAGTGGTGTACTTCTTTTCGTATAGCTCCTGAATAATATCCAGAGTCTGAGCTGGGGAAATCTTGAAGCGTTTTGAACATTCAGATTGAAGCTCAGCAAGGTTGAAAAGTAATGGTGCCTTTTTCTTAGAAATACCTGTTTCTTTATCAGAAACTGATGCATTCTTATTTGTTAAATCCTCTATTAACTTCTGTGCACTATCCTTTGTTTTAAAGCCATTACCCTTATCTCCATAAAGCAATGGAGATTCGAAATACTTAGAACCATCGATGGCTTTCCACTCAGCAGGGAAATTAACATCAGAGAACTTTCCTATTACTTTAAAGAAAGGATCCTCGTTAAATCCACGAATCTCTCGCTCTCTTTCAACTACCATTCCAAGCACACAAGTCATAACTCGACCGATGGCGATAGCTGAATAGCTAGTGGTGGCTGCAGCATCATTAATTAATCGACCATATTTAACAGATAAAGCACGTGAAAAATTGATACCGAGGCTGTAGTCTTCGATGGTACGCATGATACCTGAAGCACCAAGCTTGGCATAATCGCTCATAGGCTTTGCTTCCCTGATACCACGAAGGATTTCATCATCAGTCTGAGAATCGATCCATACACGAAGCTCAGTCATACCATCACGAACACCACCGTAGTTACGGATATTTTCCTCGATTGTCTGTCCTTCTTTTCCCGAGTCACCTGCCCAATAAACAGTATCGATATCCTCTCTGTGAAGAAGACCGTGAACTACGTTATATTGGTCCTTTGCCGACTCAACAACACCGTACTTATACTCAGTAGGCAAAAATGGTAAGTCTTCGAGATTCCAGTTTTTATATTTAATGTCATACTCCTCTGGATATACCATGGATACTAAATGACCATAGCACCAGCTAATGACATACTCATTATTCTCAATAAATCCATTTTGATTTCCAGAAACCCTAAGCACTCTTGCAAAGTCTCTTGCAACAGATGGTTTCTCAGTGATAATCAATTTTTTGCCCAAATTTATTACTCCCTTTTGTAAAATTAATTTTAGTTTTAATAATATTTAGAGCCCCTAGCCAAAGGCAAGGGGCTCTAAATATTATAACTTTATAGTTCCGTCATGTCCACCAACACAACAGATTTATTTTCTTTTGAAAGTTC
>JAGDBH010000197.1 GCA_017959135.1 Succinivibrio sp.
AATTCCAGGAAGCTCATACGGTTTCAACCCTGAAAGGTGCGCCTCCAGGATACGTAGGCTACGGTGAAGGCGGTGTACTGACTGAGGCTGTCCGCCGCAGACCTTACAGTGTTGTTTTATTAGATGAGATTGAAAAAGCGCATAAGGACGTGCATGAGATCTTCTTCCAGGTGTTTGATAAGGGCCAAATGGAGGACGGCTCAGGAAGACTCATCAACTTTAGGAACTGCGTGATTATATTGACGACCAATGTCGGTGATGATGCGATTATGAATCTGTGTACTGACGAGGATCATCTGCCAGAGCCTGCTGTACTTGAGGAAGCAGCACGTCCTGCAATGATGAAGGTATTTCCTGCCGCATTATTGGGTCGCATTAATATAATTCCGTACTATCCTTTAGGTAAGAAGGCATTAAATCATATTGTCGATCTGAAACTAAATAAAATTGTTAAGAGGGTTAAGGAAAACTATCACGCTGAATTCAGGTACACTCAGGAACTTCGTGATGAGATTATCTCCAGATGTAATAATGTTGCCTCTGGTGCTCGTCTGATTGATGCAATTGTAAATAATGATCTGTTACCTGAACTGAGCGCGCATTTCCTTGAATGTACAATGGAAGAAAAACAGCTTGTATCCGCAACGGCAAGTGCCAAGGATGGAAAGTTTGTTTTCGACTTTGAAACTAGAGAGGTATGAGTATATGACCCCTGCAGCCACGTTAGTTAATATGACTGCAACTGGAGATGTTGTAACAGGTCCAGGTATGCCCCTGAATCTTGTGAATGCTCTCCCTGAGGCTTGTATGGGAGATCTGGTTGCAGGCCCTGTATGTGTAGGTGCTATTACCTTGACGACAGCCATAAATCATCTGGTAAAGGGCAGGCCTGCCGCCTGTCTGTCATCAGTTGTTAATGGCGTTAATCCAGTTATTGGTGTGCCAATGGTAACAGCTGTTGTTGTAGTTCCTAACATAAACAGAATTGTCTGATTTTCAATAAAATTCTGTTTCTAAAAAATAACTAGGACTGGTGTCCTAGTTTTTTTTAATAAAGGCTTAATTACTTTTTTAGAAGATGGTATCTGAGCTTACCCCAGAAGTGTCAACTTCAGTCTGAACCGGAGCGCCTCGGCTGTCGGTCGCTGTATTCTCAACTCCTTCCTCTCCGCCAA
The DNA here is from genome assembly GCA_017959135.1 of Succinivibrio sp. Classification (GTDB taxonomy): domain Bacteria; phylum Pseudomonadota; class Gammaproteobacteria; order Enterobacterales; family Succinivibrionaceae; genus Succinivibrio. The sequence continues at coordinate 1,176 of JAGDBH010000197.1, forward strand.
CATCAGATTCAGAAATTGTGGTACCGCCACGAATACACCAGTCGGTGATTCCATGGTTAGAACATTTCTCTAAACCCGCAGGAACTGGAATTGGAGCAGGTGCAGTACCTTGCTGAGAAAGTTTTATAAACTCGGCCCAGATTGGCAGGGCAGAGTAAGCTCCACCCTCAGGTCCCTGAGTTCTAGACCAGCCTAAATCTCTATCAGAGTCAAAGCCCATCCATGAGGTTGCAACAACATCTCCGTTGAAGCCTGAGAACCAGGCATCATGTACGTTGTTTGTGGTACCGGTCTTACCATGAAGATCATCTCTTCCTGTTACAGCTTTTGCTCTACCACCGGTTCCCCAGTAGCTGCCTGATACACCCTGTCCGCCATAGATAACAGAGCTCATCATGTCTCCCACAATAAATGCATTCTTATGGGATAGAACCTGTGGAGCACTGTTTTCTGGCTCTGGTACTCCGTCTACATATTCAAGTGTAATTCCGTTCACAACTCTGTCTGGAGCGGTTGGGTCGGCCTTCTTTGGATTCTCTTCAAAAATAACCTCACCGTTTTTTACGATCTTTGAAATCAGGTAAGGGCTAACTTTGAAGCCACCATTAGCAAAGGTTGCATAACCTGTAACCAGCTCTAAAGGAGTAACTTCAACAGAACCTAAGGCCATTGACTCAACCTGCTGTGATTTAGGCAGATTGAAACCGAACTTCTTGATGTGTTCAACTGCATTCTGAACACCAATCTGTCGAATCAGTCTGATTGAAACAACATTCTTTGAGCGAGCCAGACCTTCTCTTAAAGTCATTGCTCCGTCGTAACGGTTTGGTGAATTCTTTGGTACCCACCAGGTCATTGAACCAGGATCCCAGGTTTTGATAGGTAAATCCTGGAAAACTGAGTTGATGTTGATTCCTCTTGCTACTGCTGCAGAGTATAGGAATGGCTTGAAGTTAGAGCCTGTCTGACGTACTGACTGAGTTGCTCTGTCAAATTTACTCTTGGCAAAGTCATATCCGCCGACAGTTGCAACAATACCGCCTGTATACTGGTTCAGTGCAACAATTGCAGCTTCAACCTGAGGGATCTGGGTTAAAACATTTTCCTGTTTGTCATTTACGTAGTAGTAAATCAGATCACCTAAAGCAACAACATCCGAAACTTTCTTAGGAGAAGGTCCCTGTCTCTTGTCTGAGATAAATGGGGCTGCCCATTTCATGTTTTCAAAGGTTATTTTTACTTCTGTATCCTTTCTGGCAACAGCTGTACAGATGCCGTTCTCATCACTGATTCCTGTAACAATTGCAGGCTTGATGTAATGGAATTTATCTGCTGCGTATAAATACTTTGCTCTATCAAAGGTATCAGGATTGTAGTCTTTAATCTTATTGATATTATCGGTTGCCCCTCTGTAGCCATGGCGTCTGTCATAATCGGTTACGCCTTTGAATACAGCATAGTTTGCTGCTTCCTGATCTTTTGACAGGATGGTTGTGTAGATTTCATATCCGTCCAGATAAGCCTGATCTCCGTACTTGTCGATGACTGTCTGACGGACGCTTTCTGCTACGTAAGGCGCATATGACTCAAGCTTTGAGGAATGGAATTCAGCTCTGTAAGGCTCAGCTTCAGCATTCTTGTATTCTTCCTCGGTAATGAATCCTAAAGCAAGCATTCTCTCTAAAACCAGATGTCTTCTTTCCTTTGAACGCTCTGGATTAGAAATAGGATTTAATACAGAAGGAGCCTTTGGAAGACCTGCAATAGTAGCCATCTGTCCTAGGGTTAACTCGTCAAGATTTTTGCCGTAGTAAGTCTGAGCAGCTGCGGCAACACCATAAGATCTGTGTCCTAAA
>JAGDBH010000198.1 GCA_017959135.1 Succinivibrio sp.
ATCCCTATATTCTAACAGTTATTGTAAAGAAATTCTTTAAGATATATAGCCTGAGTTGGCAGAGCTCCGCCTAAGACTTAAGTCTGAGGTTTCCGCTCTGCTATTTTTTTGATGATTGCCCAATACGGTCATCTGCTTTTGAATATAATTTTCCCGTAATCTCTATTTTCCACTCTCTTTGTGGTTTGAGATTTGTGCAAAATTCAAAAAAAACTCTGTATCTGTTATAATCCAAAGTTCTGTAGTTTAGATTTTTTTGAAGAGCTGATTTCAATGTTCGAGAATTTAACCCAAAGATTAACACGTACCCTTAAGAATATAAGCGGTAAAGGTCGTATTACAGAAGATAACATCAAGGATACCTTGCGTGAGGTTCGTACTGCTTTACTAGAAGCTGATGTTGCACTTCCTGTTGTTAAAAGTTTTACCAATAGAGTAAAAGAAAGAGCTCTTGGTGCTGAAGTTAATCTGAGTCTTTCTCCTGGTCAGGAGTTTATCAAGGCAGTTCATGCAGAACTGATTGAAACTCTGGGTGGACAGATAAGTGAAATCAATCTTGCTCATCAGCCTCCTGCAGTTATCCTTCTTGCAGGTCTACAGGGTGCTGGTAAAACCACATCTGCAGCTAAACTTGCTCTGTTCTTAAAGGAACGTATGAACAAGAAGGTTCTGCTGGTTTCTGTTGATACCTACAGACCTGCTGCTATGGATCAGTTAAAGACTCTTGCTGTTGAAATCGGTGTTGACTGCTATCCATCAGATCCAAAGAACAAGCCTGAAGATATTGCAACTGCAGCATTAAAAGAAGCTAAATTACGTGCTTATGATGTAATGATTCTTGATACTGCAGGTCGTCTTGCAGTGGATGAGGAAATGATGAATGAGGTTAAGAGACTTCATTCTCTGACAGATCCTATTGAAACATTCTTCACTGTTGATGCTATGACCGGTCAGGATGCAGCTAATACTGCCAAGGCCTTTGGCGAAGCCCTGGATCTAACCGGTGTTATTTTAACCAAGGCTGACGGTGATGCACGTGGTGGTGCAGCTCTGAGTGTTAAGGAAATTACAGGCAAGCCAATCAAGTTCATCGGTTTAGGTGAGAAGATTGTTCCTCTGGAGCCATTCCATCCTGATCGTATTGCAAGCCGTATTCTTGATATGGGTGATGTGCTGTCTCTTATTGAGGATCTGCAGCGTAACACTGATATTGAGCAGGCTAAGAAGGTTGCTCAGAAGATTAAGTCTGGAGAGGGCTTTACTTTTGAGGACTTTAGAGATCAGATTGCTCAGATGAAGAAGATGGGCGGTATGTCCGGTCTTCTGGATAAGCTTCCTGGTATGGGAAATATTTCTGATCAGATTAAAGATAAAGTTAACGATAAATCTCTTTTACACATGGAAGCAATCATTAACTCCATGACTAAGAAGGAGAGAATTCATCCTGAGATTATCAAGGGTTCAAGAAAGAAGAGAATTGCTATGGGCGCCGGTGTAGAGATACATGAGGTTAATGTCCTTTTACGTCAGTTCGATATGACCCAGAAGATGATGAAGAAGATGGGTAAGGGCGGAATCCGCAAGATGGCCGGTGCCATGAAGGGCATGATGGGGGGCATGGGCGGTATGGGAGGAATGGGTAATTTCTTCCGCAGATAGTCCTACCTAAAATCTCATATATTCAGCTTCGGTATCTTATCGAAGCTGAAAAAAATTTTTTTCTCATCCTTTAAAAATAATCCTATATTCAGGTTAATTCTTATAATCATTTAACTCCTTGTATTACAAGAAGTTAATACTACTTTATTACTTGATTCCTGGAATTATTTTTTTCTGTTTTTACAGTATGTTAAAAATAATCTTCCAATAGTGATGATGATCTTGTTTTTTTCGGTAAAAGGTGTAAAATACTGCAACTGTTTTTGTATGATGACTTTTCATCATGATTGTTTAACTAAATAAAGGTAATGCGAAATGGTAGTCATTCGTTTACGTCGCTTAGGTGCGAAAAAGCGTCCATTTTATCACGTAATTGTTGCAGACAAGCGTTTTGCTGCAACTGGTCGTTTTATTCAGCAGGTTGGTATTTTTAACCCAATCGCTAGAGGTAAAGAGATTCGTCTTCGTCTAGATCTAGAAGCAATCAATGCTTGGATTGCTAAAGGCGCACAGCCTTCAGATCGTGTAAAGCGTCTTCTTGTTGAGAACGAGATGGGCGAAGAGGCTGTTTTAAAGGCTAAGGCTGATAAGCACGCAGCAGCTGTAGCAGCTAAGAAAGCAGCTGCAGAGGCTAAGGCTAAGGCTGAGGCTGAAGCATCATCAGAGTCAGCTGAGGCTTAATAAGCTTTGACTGATACACCGCGTCCAATGGGAGCCTTAGGCTCATCATTTGGAGTATATGGATGGATGAAGGTTCGTTCATATACGCAGCAACCCGAGGACCTTTTTGACTACTCGCCATGGTTTATACGTCAGCGCGGGGCGGAATGGCGTGAGGTCCAGGTTGAAGAATATAAGCCACACGGTAACGATTTTATTGTTAAGCTTGATGTGGCATCAACTCCTGAAGAAGCTAAGCTTTATGCAGGAGCTGAAATTGGGATTAGGCGCTCAAGCCTACCTCCTGTACCAGAAGGAACTGTATATCTGTCTGACCTTGTAGGTTGTCAGGTTATAGGACTTGAAGGTGTAATGCTCGGTAAAGTATCGAGAATTAGGGATTATGGAGCTGCTCCCTTAATGGAAGTGTCTCCCTCTGACCACCTGGCAAAGGAACGTAAAGAGAAATTCTTGATTCCTTATGTCGTTGGCCCGATTGTTAAAGCAGTTGATCTCAGTGCTAAGACAATTGAGGTTGAGTGGGGCGTAGATTACTAATATGTATTTTGGTGTCATTACGCTCTTTCCTGAGATGATTGACGCTGTAACTAAATTCGGCGTAACTCGAAGAGCTTGTGAAAACGGACTTATCAAAGTCGATTGCATAAATCCTCGAGATTATACTGAAGATAAATTCGGCAACGTGGACGATAAACCTTATGGTGGTGGTCCTGGTATGCTGATGCAGGTACAGCCATTAAGAGATGCTCTTAGAGTAGCTCGAAGTCAAGCACCGAAGGATACTAAAGTTGTATGTATGTCTCCTCAAGGCGTACAGCTCAATCACTCGTTGGTCACAGATATCCACAGTTGGGGCTCTGTAATTCTTATAGCGGGACGCTATGAGGGTATTGATGAGCGTGTCCTTCAGAAGGAAGTCGATCTGGAGGTTTCTGTCGGTGACTACGTCCTCTCAGGGGGTGAACTCCCTGCCATGTGTATCATCGATGCTGTTTCAAGAATGGTTCCTGGTGTTTTAGGAAACATTCAGAATGCGCAAGAAGATTCTTTTGCTCAAGGTCTGCTGCATTTTCCGCAGTACACCCGTCCAGAAGAAATTGACGGAATGAGAGTTCCTGAAGTTCTGATGAGCGGTAACCATGAGAAAATTCGAAACTGGCGCTTACAGCAATGTCTTGGTCGTACATATGAAAGAAGACCTGATTTGCTGAAGAATCGTGAGCTTACCAAATTAGAACGTAAGCTGCTTGATGAATATCTTCAAGAACACGATTTAAAATAGTTTTTTTGTTTATCCTTGTTAATGGAAGGTACTAAAAATGGCTAGCAATCCAATTATTGACCAGCTAGAGAAAGAGCAGATCCGTACTGATATTCCTGAGTTCAACCCAGGTGATACCGTACGTGTTGAGGTTAAGGTTGTTGAAGGTGACAAGACCCGTCTACAGGCTTTCGAAGGCAACGTTATTGCAAAGCGTAACCGTGGTTTAAATTCTTCATTCACCGTTCGTAAGATGTCATCAGGTGAGGGTGTTGAGCGTGTATTCCAGACTCACTCTCCAATGATTGCTTCTGTTAAGGTTACCCGTCGCGGTGACGTTCGTCGCGCTAAGCTATACTACTTACGTGACCGTACCGGTAAGGCTGCACGTATCCGTGAGAAGATTAACTAATCAGATAATCTTTTCTGAGAATACAATCCCTTGTCATCGACAGGGGATTTTAGTTTGTGCCTATCTAAATTCCCATCCTGTTCTTTGTGCCTATTGTTAAGACTAATTTTCAGTTTCTCTTCCTTGTTCTAATACCCTGTTTTTTAAAATAAAACTTTTTAAGATAGTGTTTCACTTGCCCGTGATTAAACAGTACTTATCAATAGATAATGGAAAAATTTGTGATTGTGTCCATTTTTCTTTTTTTTATTTGATGATAAGTCTAATGTTTTTAGAATAAAGTGTTTTTGATTTGTCTGCTGTTATGGCATTCTAAGCGTGGAAAAATTTCCTTGTAAATTTTTTTAAACAAACATTAAGGGACAACATAAAGATGAAATTAAAGAACTTTATTCTAGCTACCATGTTTATTTCTACTGCTACCTTAGCAGCTCACAATGATGTTAGAACAGCTCCAGAGAAATATTACCTGAATGCTTCAGACGTAGCTGACAGCTTGGCTTTATTACCTCCACCACCTGCAATGGACAGCGTTACCTTCTTAAACGATCAGGCTCAGTATAACAAGGGCTTTATGTTAAGAAAGACCGAAAGAGGTGCTCAGGCTGCAAGAGATGCAGAGGTAGATGCTAAGGGTGTAGCAGCTGCTTTATCAGAAGCTTTTGGTATGAAGATTTCTAAGGAAAACACTCCTCAGATCTACAAGCTAATGAGCAAGATGGTTGAAGACGCAGGCGACCTGGCAACCAGAGCTGCAAAAGAGCACTATATGAGAGTTCGTCCTTTTGCTTTCTATGGTGTTAATACCTGTAATATGAAGGATCAGAAGACCTTATCAACAAATGGTTCATATCCATCAGGACATACCTCTATCGGTTGGGCTGAGGCTTTAATCTTAGCTGAGATCAATCCATTCAGACAGAATGAGATTCTAAAGAGAGGTTTTGAGATGGGCCAGAGCCGTGTAATCTGCGGTTACCACTGGCAGTCTGACGTTGATGCAGCACGTGTAGTTGCTTCAGCTGTTGTTGCTCGTCTACATGCAAATGATGAGTTTATGGCTCAGTTAAAGCTAGCTAAGGAAGAGTTTAAGCAGAAATCAGAAGTTAAATAATAAACTGATTTTCCAGATATTATGAATAAGCTCAGATTTTTATCTGAGCTTTTTGGTTTTACCTGAAATTCATGTACTTGTTCTTTTTGTATTCAAGCGCATTATTAAGATAATCACTTGTCGTTTCTCGTTTGAATGATTTACCGAAGAAACTGAATGGATTCATGGTCTTTGAATAAAGTTTTTCAAATCTTTTGGCTATGTTTGATTCTAACAGATCCATTGCACTTCTGTACTGGTCTGTATTAGTGAACATGGTAATCTGTTCTTCAAGAGTGAATACCGGATGTGCTTTTAGATCATAAATACAGAAGTCCTCATAAAACACTTTACCTGTATATACTCTCAGGAATTCTTTATAATTCAATATCAACCTGAATACATCATCTATCTGTAGTCTTGCTACACGGTCATACAAAGCCAGAAACTTTGCAAGAATATCAGGGTGCTTCTCTGCATAGTCATAATCTGAAATGAAGACCACAGGAACGAAAGCAGCAACATGTGCAGAATTGGCTACAATCTGATATCCGTTTTTTAGTGCCTCGTAGTTCTCAGGGGACCAGAGTACTACGCCATCAGCTTCTTTACTGTCTACCTTTTTTATAATATCTGTTATGGATGTATCTATTATATTTACATCATATTCAGTAAGTCCAAAGACATTCAGCCAGTTTGCCAGTGTGTAGTCACTTGATGTTCCTTTTCTCAGGTAAAAGTTTTTACCTCTAATGGAATCCGGATCTCCATAGACGTTTGGATACTCTTTAGACCATCCACGGGTTTTAAGGATGTCACTGGAATTCTGAACCATGATATCAGTAGCGTAGGATTCGTCGTTTGCGATACCGACAATCTTGATAGGAACATCCTCTGAACTAATGAATGCAGGAACTGCACCGATTGCAGTTATATTCCACGCATCAGGATCGTTGCGTTTTGCTTCCAGAATATCAGTACCGGATGAATTCAGAATTGTCAGATCGATATCAAGTCCCAGCTCTCGATCCCATCCCTGTAGTTTTGCATACCAGATAAGAAATCCCTCATGCTCTAAAAGCATTGTAACCTTTACATGTTCAAAATCCTCTGTGTATTCGGATTCGACAGCATGTGCCTGAGTGTAAAAAATGCTAGAGGTAATTCCCAGCAGTAGGGTATATAGGAACTTTCTGATCATTTTGATTTCCGGTATCGAATGATTGCACTTGTCTATATATTTGAATTTTAGGATATATATTTCTCAAACACTTCTTAATATATAGAATATGCAGATAACTTCAAGTAATTATATGAAAAACAAATGAAATGCTCGGAAAAGGTGATGAGTGTACAGATAAAAAAAAAGTTCGCTTTAGCGAACTATCTGATTGGTTGCGGGGGCAGGATTTGAACCTACGACCTTCGGGTTATGAGCCCGACGAGCTACCGAACTGCTCCACCCCGCGTCAACGATGTATATAATATTCATTTCGCTATTTAATGTCAAGCATTTTGTGACATAAATTAAATTTTTTTTATAACCTTAAATAAATAACCTCTATAAAACAATAAGTTATAGATTTGTAAAAATCAAACTAAAACGTATTTCGTACTCTCACATTTAAATAACTGGATGTCCGACATAGTTTGACAAGATGAGCTCTTCTGATCTTTTGATCTTTCTATTTGTATCTGTTCAAAATAATCAGTTCAGGTTAACACGACAATATATAACTGAAAGATGATTTTTGTGTAACCACAAGAAATCGATCTGTTTGGAAAGCAAAAAAGACTTACCAGTTTTTTTGTTGATTAAGTTCACAGTTTTCTATATATTAAACAAAAAAAAGTTCAAAAGGTGAAAATATTACAAGTTGTATATCAAATTACATGTTTTGAATACTGTTTTGTATGAATTGCATTACGCAAGCCTTTATTGTATGCGCTTTCTGGATTTTGTCTGAACAGGTTAATATTGTGTAATTCTGATATAAAAAAACCGACGTAACAAAAATTACATCGGTTCTTTCTTGATAACAGATTTAATTACTAATCACGAACAGCTGAGAAAACTGAGTTGTCTCCGCCGAAAGGATTTGATACGTACTGTTCAGCATCCCAGTCGTTATCATACTTAACAGAATTGTCATCAAATGTGTATTTGAATCTGTACTGATATGATGGCTTCTCACCTTCTGGAACAGTAATCATGCCCTTGAAAGTGCCGTTCTTCTGAGGCTTCATTGCAACTGCCTGCCAGCCGTTATGCTCGCATAGAAGATCAATTTTAACAGCACCCTGAGCTGCAGCTTTCTTAATAGTGAAAGTAACGTTTACCTTTGCGTCTTTTGTAAATTTCTTAGAAACGCTCATCGATAATTTCCCCTTTAAAAATGTTTAGCACCGAGTCTTGTTAAGTAGCAAACGTTGATTCGGTACTCCACTAAGTTCGAGTTCATTGTAATCCTAATTGGTACAAAAATAGTAATATTTTTAAACAGATAGAATATATACATATCAAATATGTGACAGACTGTGTAAATTTACAAATTGTAAAAAATGAAAATTACTTACATTTCTAACGTTTAACTTATTGATTCTCTAGATAAAAGTTTTCAAGAAAAGTCATTGAGAGTGTGTTGTGGTGGATAATATAACTAACATTTCAGTTTAAAATTTAAACTTATAAAACAATATGTTAGCTTGTAAGAAAAATGGTGATCTTTTAAGTTTGGATGTTTATTGCACAAAATTGGTGAGTCTTAATGTGACTTTTTAGCATTATGGTCGTTTTGGCTGATTTATCTGCCAAGAATATTCTGCTGTATCAGTTTCTTTGTATAGGCTCTTCTCATATAAAAACCTCTTGGTCTTGTTCTTATAATCTCCCCATTGGCTCCTATACATTCTGTCAGTACCTTTCCATTGGCTCCTTTTGGTCTCATCTGAATAATCTGTCCTATACGGGCTGTTATTTTTTCAACATTCCCGGTTTTTACCATTTCGTAAAGTTCGTTGAAATCATTTCTTACGGTATTAAGTTCTTCCTCTGATGGGGTATAGAAGAAATATCCCAGTACTATTCTGTCATCAAAATCCAGATCTCTGGATGCTCGGACGAGTACGAAAAGTACACGGGTTATTTTTGAGTAAAGAGGAGAACTCTCAAAAGTGTAGTGACGGATGTCACTGAGAGGTGCATAGCACAGAAATGTTGATTCCAGAGGCGTAAATGAATCATCAACTGGAATTGTCTTAAGCTCGACTCCGAGTTCTGGAAAATCTGGAATTGACTGATTGGCAGCGCTGGCTCCGAGAGATTTCTCAATCAGCTCTCCTGCAAATCCTTTACCGTGAAGTGTATCTATCGGCAGGGGAATATTTGCTGATTCAGCCAGTTCGGTTAGTGATTTTCCGACAATGAAGTTTAATCTCTCTATCAGTTCCTCAAAGTTCTTAGGAGAAAAAATCTGGTTGTTTTTCTGCTTTGACAGGCCCATTTTCAGTTCCTAAAAATCGAGTGTTCAGAATACTTATAAAAAAGAGAGTTTACGTGATCTACAAAGAGCTTTGTAATGCCCCTATCTGTTATAATAGCACACAGTATAACTTTGCAGTTTGCAAATAGTTTAAAAGATAAAGATCAGGCGGTTTTTTGTGATTGATAAAGACGGATTTAGGCCAAATGTTGGCATTGTAATCTGCAACCGCTCAGGTCAGGTTTTATGGGCTCGACGCATCAGACAGAATTCCTGGCAGTTTCCTCAGGGAGGCGTGGATTCAGGTGAATCTCCAGAGAGTGCTATGTACAGAGAGCTCTATGAGGAGCTTGGCTTAACCAAAAACGATGTAAAGCTTCTGGCTAGTACAAAGTTCTGGCTTAAGTACAGACTCCCTAAAAGACTGGTCCGCTGGAATGAGAAACCTTTATGTATCGGACAGAAACAGAAGTGGTATTTACTTTGTTTGAATAAGGATAAATCTGAACATATTGAATTTAACCGCAAAGGTCATCCTGAGTTTGATGACTGGCGTTGGGTAAGTTACTGGTATCCGGTCCGGCAGGTGGTTGCATTTAAACGAGATGTGTATCGACAGGTGCTGAGTATATTCTCTCAGATAGCACTTTTCGGTCCGCACTTAGGAAATAATTATAAAAAGAATACCCGAACGAGGAGGGTAAGGTAGCTATGTCTGAAAATCAGAATTCAATATTGCTAGCCCTACGTAAAATTATTCAGGAGGTATCTTCCAAGAAATCCTTTGAGGATGCCATTAACACACTTGTAGAGTTGATAAGAGATACGACAAGCGCTGACTGCTGTTCTCTGTATCTGGTTACCCCAAGAAAGAATTATCTGAAACTTGCGGCGACTGAAGGTCTGCAGAAGGACTCCATTGGAAAGGCATCACTGCAGATCGGAGAAGGACTGGTGGGCCTTGTTGCGCAGAAGCAGGAACTGGTAAATCTTGCTAACGCGCCGGAACATCCTAACTTCAAATATCTTCCAGATGTTGGTGAGGATGAGTATCAGTCATTTCTAGGTGTTCCTGTAATCAATCAGGGTGAGCTTTTAGGTGTTCTGGTTATTCAGTGTAAGGAAAACCGTGTATTCGGTGAACAGGAAGAGACCTTACTTATTACTCTTTCAGCTCAGATTGCCTCGATTATTTCCATTACAAGAACTCTAAAGGAAAACGAGGATTACAGAGTATCCCGCTACAAGGGTAAGACAGGTTCTGGTTCAATTGCCATTGCTCAGGCTGTGGTATGGAAACCACCTGTAACCTTTGACACCATTCAGACTATGTATTCTGATGAAAAGGATATTCAGTCAGAGCTGTTCCATCAGACAATCTTCCAGCTGCAGATGGAAATGGATAGAGCAAATCTCTATCTTCAGGAGAACTCACTCTCACAGGCATCTTCAGGTTATATGTCAGGTTATGGCAGTATGCTTGATGATCCTTCTTTTGAGGATGAGGTTGATTCAGAGATTTTCGAAAATGGTTACGTTGCAGCTACTGCAATCAAGGTTGTAACCATGAGACGAATCAAGACTGCAGAAGACGATGGGCATAAGGAAAAGATTAGGGATATGCGGGATTTCGCCTCAATCCTTATCACAAGACTGGTACATCTGGCTCCAAAGGAGACAGAGCTGTCATCACCAGTAGTTCTGGTGGTACAGAGTATGCCTGCAGCGCTGGTTGCTGAAATGACACGCGACAAGATTGCTGGCTTTATCTGTATTGACAGCGGAACCTCTTCTCATACAGCTATTCTGGCAAGGGATTTAGGTATCCCTGCGGTTATTGGCGTTAATATCGACATTAACGATCTTGACGGCAGAACCATCATTGTTGACGGTCAGAATGCAGAGGTGCTGATTGACCCATCATCAAGTGTGATTGATGAGTATATGCAGCTTGTTGCCGCATCAAAGAAACAGAATGATATGTTTAATGCCGGCAAGTATGAAAAGGCAGTAACACAGGACAACAATGAAATCTGCATTCAGCTTAATGCAGGTTTGAATCATGAGGATGATGACCTTCCTGCTCAGACTGACGGTATCGGTCTGTACAGAACAGAAATCTCCTTTATGCTGTGTGCTTCACTTCCTTCAGAGGAACAGCAGGTTGGCTGGTACAGAAATCTTCTGTCAAAGTTCAAAGGCCTTCCTGTATGTATGAGAACTC
>JAGDBH010000199.1 GCA_017959135.1 Succinivibrio sp.
ATTCAGTCTCATTGAAGCCATAAGCATGCCTGGAGTTACTTTATCGCGGTTTGAGATACAAACCAGAGCATCAGCCTTATGAGCGTTTACCATGTATTCAACAGAGTCGGCAATAATATCGCGGCTTGGCAGAGAATAAAGCATGCCGGTGTGGCCCATTGCAATACCGTCATCAACAGCAATGGTATTGAATTCCTTGGCAATACCGCCAGCCTTTTCAATTTCCTGAACTACCAGCTGACCGATTTCGTGTAGATGAACATGTCCTGGTACAAACTGTGTAAATGAGTTTGCAACCGCAATAATTGGCTTTCCAAAATCACTATCCTTTACACCGGTTGCTTTCCACAAGGCACGGGCACCGGCCATTATTTTCCCTTCGTAGGTTACCTTAGAACGATAGTTGTTTGACATATGCGGTTTCCTTTTTATCTGCGCAATTTTACTGATGCATGTGATTTCTTGTTATCAGACAAAACTGCTCCATTAAAGGAGCAGTAATTATTGTTTTTATTAGGCTTTGCAAGGGGTTAGCCAGCCGTACTTATCCTCAGTCTCGCCTCTTACGATTGCGAAGAATGCGTTCTGAAGCTTCTCGGTAACAGGACCTCTGTAGCCCTGACCAACATCGATGCCGTCAACAGAAGCAATTGGGGTAATCTCTGCAGCGGTACCGGTGAAGAACATTTCGTCAGCCAGGTAAACAAACTCACGTGGAAGAGGCTGAGTACGAACCTCATAGCCTAAATCCTGAGCAACCTTGATAACTGCATCACGGGTAATACCAGGTAACAGACCGGCTGTGGTTGGAGCGGTGTAGATTACGTTATCCTTAACAAAGAATACGTTCTCACCAGAACCTTCTGATACATAACCGTTTGAATCTAAAGCGATTGCCTCAGTATAACCGTTGTTGGTGCACTCATTGGCAATCAGAATTGATGACAGATAGTTACCTGCAGCCTTAGCCTCTGTAGGAATGGTATCTGGAGCAAGACGACGCCATGAAGAAACACATGCCTTAATACCTTTCTTAAGACCTTCCTCACCTAAGTAAGCGCCCCATGGAAGAGCACAAACCATTGCGTCTGCGTTTACACCCTTCTTGAACTTAACACCAAGACCAACTTCACCCATGAAGATCAGAGGACGAATGTAACCAAATTCCAGATCGTTCTCAGTGATTACCTTCTTACATGCATCCATTATCTCTTCTTTGGTCTGAGCAACAGGGAATCTGTAGATCTTTGCAGAGTTGAATAATCTGTCGATGTGCTCCTTCAGACGGAAAATCTGAGGGCCCTTTGAAGTCTTGTAGGCACGAATTCCCTCAAACACAGCTGAACCATAGTGAAGAGCGTGAGCAGTTACGTGTACCTTAGCGTCTGCCCATGGAACCATCTTTCCGTTGAACCATATAAACTTAGTTGCATCTGAGTTCATTTTTAATCCCCTTTTGTTAATTTCACCTGAACATAAGTTCTGAAAAGTCTATCATCTTGTCCAAACCATTTTTGCCAAATAAATCATGGTCTGAAGCATTTTTTTGAGTTTGAATGTTAAATCGATTATATCTCAAAAAATGAAACATAGTTAATATTATGTTCCTTTTTTTGCAAAAATAAAATTATGCTCAAAAAGTGGTAGAATGTGAACTCAATTATCCAATACCAAAGGTTATAAAAAAAATATGCTGTCTTTTTTACCAGGCCCTCTGCTGTTTATTATTAACAGCTTAATGATTGCATTCAATGTAATCCTGATCGCCACCCCTATTATGATTCTGGGAATATTAAAGATTCTTCTTCCTTTTGATTTCATCAGGAAATTTGTAGATAACTGCAATTACTATTTATATAAGATATGGGTTGTTGATAACAGAATGCTCATGTCACTTACTAATGACATCAAATGGCATATAACTGGAGACGAGATCCCATCTACCCGTAAATCCTGCATTGTTCTGTCAAACCATATCAGCTGGCTTGATATTCTGTTTATCGGTGCCGTATACGGCGGAAGAATTCCAATCACCAAGTTCTTCATGAAGCAGAATCTTATCTATATTCCATTTGTGGGACTTGCCTGCTACACGCTTGGTATGCCTTTTCTTAAAAGATATCCAAAAGAGAAACTTTTAAAGAATCCAGCCCTAAGAACCAAGGACGTTGAGACAACCAAGAAGGTCTGCAGAGATCTGGTTAAATTTCCATCATCACTTATCAACTTCTGTGAGGGAACCCGTTATACTCCTGAAAAGGCAAAGAAGGCTAAATCCACCTACAGACATCTTATGCCTCCAAAGGCTGCATCTTTAGGTGTTGCACTATCAGAGATTTACGATGAGGTTGAGTATATCTTCAATACCACCTTCTACTATCCTGATAACTCAAAAGGTGCTTTCATGGATATGATGTTCGGCAGAATCAAGAATGTTTATGTAAACATTGAAATTCTGGAAAAGAACGATCGTCTGCGCGGAAACTACCTGGAGGATAAGACCTTCAAACACGATTTCACCATGTATCTTCGTGAACTGTGGGAAAAGAAAGATCTTATTCTGGATCAGATGGAAGCGGATTATAAGGCACAGAGCCAAAAGCAATAAGCGGAACTTATTGTTTTTAAAAGATTTATGAAATTGGAGATACCTTACAAGGTATCTCTTTTTTGAGTCCGGCTTCTGTCCATCGTGATCTTTCCAGGCGCACTCACATAGACTCAGTTCGCTGAATACCGCTGTAAAAGAAGACTCCTCAGGAGAGCAGGCATATATTCCGAATCTGATTTTCTTTTTTGACTCAAACAAATGGAAAATTCGCATCTGTTTCCATTTAAA
>JAGDBH010000025.1 GCA_017959135.1 Succinivibrio sp.
AGCGAAGAAATAACAGGCTTTGTTGTCTGGAACGACTGAGTAACAGGAACAGGAATATCAACTTCGTTTGCAAAAAGTGCCGGCTTTGAACGCTGATTTTTTACACCTACAACAACAAGTCCATCCTGAATGTTAGAAGGAAGCACAAGCTTAATAGTATCTTCAGACCACGAAATATAAGAGCTTGCAGTAAGCTTAGAGCCTGCAAATTCAACATAACTCATATCTCGTACTTCGCCGAAGTTCTTGCCTTTAATTACAATAACGTCTCCCGGAGATCCCACAGGCGGAACAATAGCTTCAATTTCGGGAACAGGTTTATTTCGTAAACCAATAATAGCAACAATAGAAATGGCAATGGCCGCAACTGCTAAAAAGCATGCGACCCTTACCTGAGTATATTTTCGGACTAAATAACTGAACTTGCCGGAGTAGTCCACTAGTTTTGACCTGCTGCATCCAGAGGAACTTCAATTTCTGTTGTAACAGGAACATCGTCATTTCCAGGGATTGTAATCTTTATTGAAATAGTTTTTTGTTCACCATCGAAGTTAGGGCGGAATACTTCAACATCCTGAATAAGCTTAGAAGCAGCACCACTTACATTTGTAACAAGCGCATCCTGACTTTCTGTCTTGGAAGAAGGAAGAATATTCTGAATGCTGTCATCAAAACCAAAAGCATTTTCGCCATTAAAAGAAACACTCGAAAGATTTTCCGAAACCTGTGAAGGAACTCTTGAATAAAGACTTGAAGTAGCAGACATAGTCTTAACATTTGCTCTGCCAACAGCAAGCTTAAGAGGAATTGCAAGAGCAAGCACTGCAACAGCCGCAGCAGCAGGAACAATAATCTTCCAGGAACGACCGCTGTTCTTAACAGAGTGTCCGGCATGCTTAGAATACTTCATCTTAAGCATAAGACGCTCGTAACTCTTGTCCATAAAATCTTTGTCAGGAGAAATTTCGTTTGCATCTTTAACAAAAAGGCTTCTTAATTCACGCAGTTTTTCCAACTGTGCCTTGCAAACTTCGCATTCAGCAATATGTGCTTCGTACTGTTCTCTGTGTGTTTGAGGAAGTTCATTATCTAAATACAGAGAGTGAATCTCATTAGTTGGACAGGTAGACATCGTCTTCTCCTAACAATTTAAGTAATTGTTCTCTTGCTCTAAATACTCTAACCTTTACGTTACCCTCGGTAATACCAAGAACCTTTCCTATCTCCTTGTAGTTCAGGTCTCCATATTCCTTAAGCACCAGAACCTCGCGCAGATTCTTAGGAAGCTTGTTAAGGGCCTCCTTAGCTTTTTTCATGGCATCGGCTTTAAGTAAATCAACTTCACCCGATTCCGACTTACGGTGGTCTTCGTAAAGAACCTTTTCATAAGCCTTGCGTTCCCTGTCCTTACGTTTTACATAATTGAGGGACGCATTTTTCACAACACGAATGAGCCAGTATTTACAGTCATTCAAAGAAGGAAAAACCAGGCATTTTTCATTTGCTTTAATCAACGAATCATGAACTAAATCTTCAGCAGCTTCTTCATCATTTACAATTCTGTATGATATTTTAAAGAGCATCTGCATGCACTCATCATAAATCGTCTTAAAGTCAGCCGGATTCCCAGCATTAATAGCAACCTGAATCTCGTTCTGACCTTGTTCTATATTATCAAA
>JAGDBH010000200.1 GCA_017959135.1 Succinivibrio sp.
GTGAATATATCTATCTTCAGTCAAAAGATTACCCTACCGAAGATGAACAGTTTGAAATATACAAGGAAGTTCTGAAGGGCATGGGTGATAAAAAGGTTATTATCAGAACCCTGGATATCGGTGCAGACAAAACAGCAGAATACTTTATGCTCAAGCCTGAGGATAATCCAGCAATGGGACTTAGAGCAATAAGACTCTGTCTAAGTAATCGCGCACTCTTTAAAACTCAGTTAAGAGCATTATATAGAGCATCGGTATACGGAAACCTTTCAATAATGGTTCCAATGATCACCTCTGTTGAAGAAGTTACTGAAACCAAAAAGATTATAGAAGCTGTAAAAAAAGAACTGACAGATCAGCACCATGAGTTCAGGAATGAGGTTGAATTCGGAATCATGATTGAGACTCCAGCTGCAGCCTTAATTTCAGACGAGCTGGCTCCTTATGTTGATTTCTTCAGTATCGGAACTAATGATCTGACTCAGTTTACACTGGCTGCCGATAGACAGAATGCAGATCTGGTCAAATACCTAAATCCATATCACCATTCAGTGGTTAGACTCATCGAAATGACCATTCAGAACGGTCATGCCGCCGGAATCTGGGTTGGAATCTGCGGAGAACTGGCTTCTGACGAACATTTTTTAGGCAAACTGATTCAGCTTGGTATTGACGAAATGTCCGTTGTACCGTCAAGTGTGCTTACTCTTCGTGCAAAAATAGCATCACTGGGTTAGACCATTGTTTCAGGATTAATGTATATAAAAACAAATTAGTACTGCCTTATAGATTTACCCCTGTACCTCTGTAGATATTTAAAAATAAGTTCAAAATACAGTGAGTCAGGATATAGGAGAATAAAAATGCCTCAATGTATAGTTATTGCTGATGAAATTACAGGCGGAAGTGCTGTAGGAGCAATGCTTGAAAAAAACGGGACCTCTGTATGCTCTCTTATGAATGCTAGAGGATTAAAGGATCCTCTTACAGCAGATTACGACTGTCTTGTGTACTCAACAAATTCAAGAAACCTTACAGATCAGCAAAGCTACCAGATGGTATTTTCTGCAGCAAGACTTTTAAAGTCAGATGATGTGAAGCTTTATGCCAAAAGAATTGATCCTGCCATGAGAGGAAATACCTGTGCTGAAACAGTTGCTCTTCTTGATGCTTTGGGAGAATCTGACAGAGTTGCTATTGTTGTTCCAGGATTCCCTGCATTAAAGAGAACAAATGTTGGTGGATATATTCTGGTTGACGGAAAACCTCTTCAGAAATCTCTTGCCGGTCTTGAAGATCTATTCCCTGCAGAAACAGGTCGAGTTGCAGACCTTTTCACAGAAAAATTCCAGTATAAGGCTGAAGCACTTCATCTAAAGGAATACCTAAAGGGTACAGAAAATCTTGCCAACACAATAAAAAAGATGGCCAAAAAAGGTGTAAGAGCTATTGTTCTTGACTGTACCTCTCAGGAAGATATCAACATGATTGCTGATGCGGTTCTACTCTCAGGAATCAAGTTTATCGCCGTTGATCCAGGCCCATTTACCGCTACCTTAGCCAGAAAGGTTATGAGACCTAAAAATGTTGCTAAAGAAGCATCTGGAACAAAAATCTTTGGCATTGTTGGCGGTGTAAATCCTCTGATTTCAGCTCAGGTTGAGCAGCTTAGACTTGAAGAAAAGGTTCTCATTGTTATGGTAAGAAACCTTGAGCTTTTAGAAGATCTTCAGAGAAGAAATGCAGAAATTAACAGAGTTGTTGATGAAATTGTTACCAAATACAACAGCTTTACTATCGCATTTGCGGTTTCAGACAACATGGAGATAAACAATCAGCTAGTTCCTGAATATCAGGAAATGCTCTTAAAAACCAACAGAACACAGGCTGAGGCCATCGATATCATTGCAACCGCATATGGACAGATTGTATCGAAAGTCTTAGAAAGAAGACCTGATATAAAGGCTCTATACACCAAGGGTGCTGAATTCACTGTAGCAACCTGCAGAGAATTGAAGTCAATCGGACTTAAAATCTTAGGTCAGGTTCTGCCTTTGACCTGTTATGGAGAACTCATTGATGGAGATTATGCTGGACTTAAATGTGTAACCTCAGCATCATCCGCAACTGATACAAACACCATTACAGATAGTATTCAGTACTTAAAGAGAAAACTGACTATTTAGCTCTCAGTAACTTATGTCCGAGACCACAAATTACAGATAACTCGGACATTTCTGCAATCTTGATTGCTAACAGTTTTGTTATACGCTTCCAAAACCGCATAACTGTCACTAGCTGATTGATTCCATTTACAAAAATTTTGGTGTATCATGTAGAACGTTATCTTCAATGCATGCGAGTGTAGTTCAATGGTAGAACTGTAGCTTCCCAAGCTACTAACGCGGGTTCGATTCCCGTCACTCGCTCCACTTCACCACACAGCCTAACCTATATTTTTTCCACCGAAATCATAAAGTTATATAAAAAAATTAGAGACAAGTTCTGTTTATAGATCTTTATATTCACGTTTTATAAAACATCTCAACTAAACTATAAGAGACAGTCCCCAAAAGCCGTTTATGGTATTTGTATGGTTAAATTCTTTAAAAAGATCATCTTCATCATCTTATTTGGATGCTCATATCTGACATCAGCTGTAGGTCAGGAAGTTAAGTCCGATGAACTTCCAAAGCTTAAAGTAACCATGCTGTTGGAACATGAAGGCTTTCTGACATGGTACGCAAAAGAAAACGGCTGGGATAAAAAGCTCGGTTTTGAAATTGATTTAAGCATCTGTGATGTAAGTGGTGTTGAAATCATGAATCAGCATAATGCTGATCCAGAATCATGGAAAATCACATCTGTATCAAGTACCCCACTAATTACAGCAAGTAACAACTCTTCATTTGAAATCATCGGTCTTGCCAATGATGAATCCTCTTCTACACAGGTGTTTGTAAGACCGAACAGCAGTATCTTAAAACATAAGGGATGGAATGCAGATTATCCTAATGTCTACGGTTCTCCTGAAACAATTGCGGGAAAAACCTTCTACGTAAAGAGAATGACCTCCAGTGAATATGTTCTGTCCAAATGGCTGGAAATATTTGATCTTGATTTCTCAGATATCGTACTTATTGATAAACCTGGAATTGATTCTGTTCAAGCAATGAACAAAGGCTCTGGAGAAGGAATGGCACTGTGGTCTCCAGCAACATTTGACGCAGAAAAAGAAGGTTATAGATCTGTTACCTCCGCCCGTATGGCTGAAGCGGAAATTCCTCTTATGATAGTTGCAGATAAAGAGTATGCACAGAATAATGAAGATCTTGTAGCCAAATTTCTCGCAGTATATCTTCAGGCAGTAAGTGCTCAGCAGGACGGATATAAGAAACTCGTAAAAGCCTACCAGAGATTTCTAAAACTTTATACAGAAAAAGACTATCCTGAGGAGTTCTGTCTTCACGACCTTAGAAGCCACTCTGTTTTTGATTTAGACAGACAGCTTGAATTATTTGCAACAAAA
>JAGDBH010000201.1 GCA_017959135.1 Succinivibrio sp.
ATCTTTTTCAATTTCTATAGAAACATAAAGGGGCTGAGGAGTAACTCTTTCAAAGTCTAAAATGCCGATAATGCATTCAACCTTAAGATCTGAAATAAAAATTTTGTCCATATTTAAAGTGCCTTAAGAACAGATAGAGGCCATCTTGGATAAACCTTAATCTTACCGTCTCCAAGCTGCCCTGCTTTAAATCTTAGCATTCCAACCTGTGCAATCATAGCTCCATTATCTGTACAGAACTCTCTGCGGGCAAAGAAAGCATTGCCATGCATTGAATCCATAAGATGCTGAAGTCTGTTTCTGATATCTTTATTTGCACTTACACCACCGGCAACAACCAGAGTTTTAAGGTGGCACTGTTTCAAGGCACGTTTACACTTGATTTCAAGAGTTTCGGCCATAGCTTCTGTAAAGCCTTTTGCAATATCGGCCTTAACAGACTCAAGATCATCCTTGTGTTCCAATGTAGCATTTAAAACAGCGGTTTTAAGACCGGCGAAACTGAAATCACAGTTAGGATTCTTAATCATTGGTCTTGGGAAATTGAATACCCCACTCTTTCCGCTTTCAGCAAGTTTCTCTAGACCTGGGCCACCAGGATAAGGAATTCCAAGAAGCTTTGCGGTCTTATCAAAAGCCTCACCTGCAGCATCATCAACAGACTGTCCGATAAGTTCATACTTACCAGGCTTTTCCACTTTTATAAGCAGAGTATGACCACCTGAGATCAGAAGAGCAACAAATGGATACTGAGGTTTCTCATCCTCAAGCATAGGAGCCAGAAGATGACCTTCCATATGATGTACAGGAACACAAGGGATACCTAAGCCATAGGCTAGAGCACCGGCTTCCATGGCTCCAGCTAAAAGAGCACCAATAAGTCCTGGACCTGCTGTATAGGCAATTGCATCGATATCCTTAAGGGTAAGATTAACCTTATCAAGAGCAGCTCTTACAAGAGGAACAACTCTTTTAATATGGTCTCTGGATGCAAGCTCTGGAACCACTCCGCCATATTCAGCGTGCATGGCAATCTGAGTATGCAGTACGTGAGAGATCAATCCCTTTTCATCATCATATATAGCAACACCTGTTTCATCACAGGAGCTTTCTATTCCTAGTACACGCATAACAATTCTCTACTATTTCCGAAGATGGCCTATTTTAGCAGATTATATGAACTATGTCGCATTTTTGATCATTTAGGAAGAAAGCATAAATGCCTTATTCCTCTGTTAGAAGAGATATATCTTGCAGTTGCTTTCAGGATTACAAGGTTATTTCTTTTAGAGACTGATTAAAACATTTAGGATGGCTACTCAATTTTGGTTCATATTATTGACAGCTTATCTGTCTGTTACAGCTAATTCTAAGTTATTACAGCGTGAACAGCTACCCTCTAATATGAAATGATTCTTTTGCACTACATTTATATTAATGTAGTGAAAAACACTATAAAGAAATGTGATATTCAATCCAAATTCAAACAAAAACAGTTTATTTGTAAAAGTAGACGCATTTTTTAAGAATTTTTGTATTATACTTAAGTCAAAGGTTAGAGATTGGAATCTGAATTTGATTTAACTCAGCTTCCGTTAAAGAATTTCTTCAAGAGGATACGATTATGACTATTGCTGTGGGTTCAACTTCATATGTAAACGCAATCAAAGGAACTGAGTTCGAAGGCATGTCAATCCAGATGATGGCTGCTATGGTTATGCTTGAGGTTGGCGCAACCAAAAAGAAGGAAGCTGAAAACAAGATTGCCGAGATGAAGGGCCAGAACGACAGAGCTAAGGGGTTAAACAGTTTTCTGGACAAATTGAATGGTGCGCTTGGTCAGTATACACAGGATGAGGATAAGGATAAGGCAGGAAGATTAGCTGTTCTGACATTACATATGCAGGAAGCTAA
>JAGDBH010000202.1 GCA_017959135.1 Succinivibrio sp.
TGAAGATGTTCAATTGATTTAATTGAACGCAGCCAGTCCAGTCTGCCATTCTTATCAAAGGCAGACCAGCCGATAGTCTTTAAATCTTCAATCAGATGATCAGAGAAGATCTGATCGGGATTATTTGCATCAAGTTCTCTTATTCTGAACTGATTTGCAGCAATAAAGAATTCTCCGTCAGGAACCTGCTGTGCAGCCCAGTATCCTCCTTTACCAGATGGATTTGGCATCATCTCCAGAACCCATCCTTCCTCCTTATCTCCTACAATAAGAGTTTCAGCTGTACCCCAAAGTCCATACTCATCAATAAGCTCTCCCATCAGAAGAATTGCTTCCTTTGCGGTAGTGCAGCGTTCTAAAGCTACACGGCCAAGCTCAGAGGAGTAAAAGAGACCGGTACCGGCATCAGGTCTTACATATCCCATGTACTCAGAATTATCAGTACATTCACCTAGCATCAGACCTTTTTCATTGATAATGCCGTAGTTACTGTCTAAATATGCGTAGGTATGTTCAACCTGAGGGATCTCGCCTAGTGATTCGGTAATTGGGACTCCGGAGAATGAATAGTCAGGACCTCTTCCTTTTACATTCAGTCTTGGAGTGTAGTCGCAGTTGTAATCAGGATAAGCCTCTCTAGCACAGGCTGAAGGGTATACCTGACGCATTTCACCTTTTTTGTGGTCTGCAGCTGGAACATAAACAACAGAAGTATCTCCCGTATAACCGTCATTTGAATGGGTTATATAAAGTGAGCCATCTGCTGAAGCTCCCTTGGTAATAATCATTGTGGTGCATGCATATGATGAATTTATAGCGCAAGCAATAAAGCCTGCAATAACTGAAACTATATATTTCTTCATATAACCCCCTTCTTATTTATTCTTTTTGTCGTTCTCGTTCTGTTTTTTCAGATACTCTGAGGTTGTGCTTATAATCTTTGAGAAAACATTCATATCAATCCTGTCTGGCATTTTCTCAAGACCGATTGCGTTGTAGAAAGGAATTCCTTCCTTCTTTATATTGGCTGAAGGTTCAGTTTTAACCTGAGTTTTAACCTGAGTTTCAACCTCTGCCTTTTCCTTTTCTTTATCCACGTGGACAACTTCGTGTTTCTTGTAGCTGTCTACCGGTATGAATTTAGGGTTATGACCTTCGGCGTAACGGAGCATATATCCGCCGTCATGTTTTTCCAGAAGGTTTTCATACAGCTTCTGCATTCTGTTGAATGCGGTACGTGAATTGTTGGCAATAACTCTGTTGAATCTCTCCTTAGGAAGTCCCTTGGAGTGATTGATTAGAGTAAGTGAATGCTGCTCCTGTTCTAAGACCCTGGTCTTAAGCATATCTGAAAGACTTGAGTAGTATCCTACAGTCAGATAGGAAATGCGTTTGGAGAGCCACCACATTTTTCTTTCGTCATATTTTGTTCTGCTTGTGTCGGCATAGACAGAAGGAATTTTATCAACACACAGTGGAACATAGGTTCCTTCACCTGAAGGTCCTAGAGACAGCCAGGTTAGTGCTGAAGGAGTAATCTTATTGGCCTGACTTATGAAGGTATAGGTTGTGTTTTCATTAGAAATTGATCTTTCACCGTAGTTCTCATGAGTGTATGGTGTTGCAAAAAGACCGCCTGTTCCTTTTGTTGCATTGTCAAACTGTGTACCTGTATAGGTATCACGGGTTAAAGAGATTAAATCCAGAAGCGACAGCTTCTTATCAGGCATTACAGAAAATGGATAAGCTGTAGTAGCCCAGCCGCTTACCCAAGGAGAGTAGTTCTTGGATGGGGCGACGTTAGACATGGCTCTCCAGACTCTGCGCAGAGAATAATATGGTCTAAACTCGGTTCCTTTTACTGAACGCTGCCAGTTAAGATTGCCTGATGTAAGCTGAGCAATCTCCTCCTGCTTCATTCGTGAGATAAGATTATCGTTGAAGATAAAATCGCTGTCATTCTTATCAACAGCCTGAATTCTGAACTGATCTGCTGCTACAAAGAAATGTCCCTGAGGAATTTTTCTTGCAACATAGTAGCCGCCTGCTCGATTGATACCAGGCATCAGCTCGATAACGTAACCTTCTTCCTTATCAGCGACAACCAGAGTTGCAGGTGTTCCGTAATAACAGTAGGTATCAATCATCTGTCCAATCATGGCAATAGCATCTGCGGCTTTAACGCATCTCTCAAGTGTCAGTTTAGTTATCTCCTGCAGAGAGAGAATTGCTTTTTCAGATGGTTTTGAATTTGGCTTGAGCGCGGTGGTGTTTTCGCATAAACCAAGCATCAGCGAGTTTTCATTGATGATACCGTATTCTGTTTTTATATATGCAAAGGTATGATTAACCTGAGGGATTTGTCCTAGAAACTTACGAGATGGATCTCCGTCCTCATAAATCTCACGCATTTCATCAGATTCATGATCAGCGGCTTCAACATACATAACATTAGGAGAAACCTTTCTGTCTATGCTGAATGAAAGATATGCCGTACCGTTGTCACTCGCCTGTGGGGAGACGTACATAACTGTTCCTGCGCTGGCGGTGCTGAGGATGGATGTTGTTGAAAGTACAATTGCCGTAAATAATTTATTTAACTTAATCATATGCTGTGAATGTATTTTTCTTTTTCGTAATTTTAATAAGACTAGAATAAGTATTCTTGTAAAAAAATCATATTCAAAGGTGAAAATACTGTGACTTAACACGGCATGTATTTTTTATTTTTTGATATATATCAGCCTTAGCGACTATCAAATTTTTCCTAAAGCGAAAAAAAGTCTCCTTGACTAGCTTAAACTCATCTCTTAAAGTACAA
>JAGDBH010000203.1 GCA_017959135.1 Succinivibrio sp.
CCTGCCCACGTAAATGCAGCTGATCTGAATTCAAGATTCCTGTCCCTGTACTATGGACGTTATCTTCGTCCACTTAAGGATCTTCTGATTTTAAATGCAGAATTAACTCTGCCTATTCTATCAAGATTTCCAACCATATCGAATGCGCTTTTATCAAGCTCTCCTGTTAAGTATGCAGTTAAGAAAATTTTTGGAATGGTTGATTTACCTCTATTCAGCAGGAATACCTTCCGATCTTTATGCAACAGAGAAGGTTTTGAGATTTATTCTTCAAAACAGGCTATGGTTTCAGGAGACGAAGTTCTGATTGTGACAGATCCTTTCACTGTCTGTTATGAGGCGGATGGTCTGATTTCAATGGCAAGAGTGATTCGGAATCTCGGCTATAAGGTTGCTTTCTTAAAGCCTTATGTAAATGGAAAGATTCTGATTATCAGGGGTGAGCGTCGCCGTTTTGTTCATTATGCCGCAAAGCAGGCTGCTCGCCTTGAAATGCTGTCAAAGGCTGGACTTGAGCTTGTTGGCTACGATCCTGCACTAACTCTCTGCTACAGAGATGAATACTCTCAGATTCTTGATGATGCGCGTGGCTCATTTATCGTAAAGCTTCCTGAGGAGTGGCTGTCAGAACAGATGGAGACTTCAGTTTTTGCCAAGCGTTTTGACAAGATTAAGGATCAGGTTTTAGCTGCATCAAGAACAGATGAGTTTAAGGAAATGTATTATCTCTTTACTCACTGTACAGAAAGAGCTCTTATAACTCAGTCTCCAATTTTATGGCAGACTATTCTATCAACCTTTGGTCTTAATCTGATTCCTGTAAATGTTGCCTGCTGTGGTATGGCCGGTTTATTTGGTCATATGGCCGAAAACCAGAAGCAGACCTATGCGGTATACGAAAAGAACTGGAAGCCTCAGATTGAAAAGCGAGATTTTGACCATTGTCTGATTACCGGTTTCAGCTGTCGTTCTCAGGTTCACAGAATGGAAGGAAAGAGAGCAGTTCATCCATTGTTTGTTGTGGATGATCTTCTCAAGAAGGCGTTGAATGGCTAGATATATTTTTTCATATCTACTTGGAGGCTCAATTTTTTTTGTAGCTATTCCTGCTATTATTTTTTTTATTGCAACGCTATGTCCGTATACCTTCATGCCTGAGGGCAAAGTGGCTGTGTTTTTCGGCTCTTTCAGCTCTGCCGTTGGCCTTCTTTTTATGATCTGGTCAAACCTTGAACTTATAAAAAAGGGCAAAGGTGGTGCAGTAGTCATCGGTAATATAAAAATTTCAAAAGAAACTATAAAATTAGTTACAACAGGTCCATATGCATTATGCAGAAATCCTATGCACATGGGAGCTTTTCTGTTTTATCTGGGACTTTGTTGTGCGGTTAATTCATTTTTTACGCTAGTCGTACCTTTTGGCTTTTTACTGTTTGCTTATTTTTTTGCAGTATTTCTTGATGAGCCAAGGTTAAAAAGAGATTTTCCTGAAGAATATGAACAATGGATTCAGGATGTGCCACAAAGGTTCTGGCCGAAACCTAAAAAAGGCTAATAAATAAAAAGGAGAATGTAATGACCATGATGTCAGGCGCACAGATGTTGGTGCGCACTCTTGAGGATTTAGGGGTAGATAATCTTTTCGGTTATCCAGGTGGTGCTGTTCTTGATATTTACGATGCTCTCTTAGAGTCAAAGAAGATTAAGCACATTCTTGGAAGACATGAACAGGGTGTCGCCCATGCAGCTGATGGTTATGCCAGAGCAACAGGCAAGGTGGGTGTCTGTCTTGTGACCTCTGGTCCAGGTGCAACCAACACAGTTACCTCAATTGCTACAGCATATATGGATTCAATCCCTCTTGTTGTTATCACAGGTCAGGTAGGTACTCCTTTAATCGGTTCAGACGCGTTCCAGGAAGTTGATACTGTAGGTATTACAAGACCTATCGTAAAACATTCATATCTGTGTCAGAGTGCTCTTGATATTCCTAAGTTCATCAGACAGGCATTCTTCCTTGCAGCATCAGGTCGTCCTGGTCCTGTAGTTGTTGATGTTCCAAAGGATTGCGTTCGTCCTTCAATGAAGTTCGAATACCCTGAGATGAAAGCTCCTGTAAAGATGCGTTCATACAATCCAACCAAGCAGGGCCACAAGGGACAGGTAAAGAGAGCTGCTAAACTTATTGCCGATGCTTCTCATCCTGTAATGCTTATCGGAGGCGGTGCCCAGCTATCAGGTGCAATGGACGAGGTTCGCACCATTGCTCACAGATTTAATCTTCCTGTAACTTCAACCCTTATGGGCTTAGGTGTTTATCCAAGCACTGACAAACAGTTCCTTGGAATGCTTGGTATGCACGGTACCTTCGAGGCTAACCATGCGATGGACAAGTCAGATCTCGTATTTGCAATCGGCTGCCGTTTTGATGACCGTGTAACCAACAATCTATCCAAGTTCTGTCCTGCAGCCAAGATTGTTCATATTGATATTGATCCTGCATCTATTTCAAAGACTGTAGTCGCAGATATTCCAATCGTAGGCGATGCAAAGACTGTTTTAGGTCAGTTCATTGATGCCTTTGATGAATTCAAGCTGCAGGAGAATGCATCTGCCATGAAACAGTGGTGGAATCAGATTAACAAGTGGCGTGAGGACAACTGTCTTGAGTACGAAAAGGACAGCAAGCTGATTCAGCCACAGGAGATCGTTGAAGCTGTTTATAAGGCAACCAATGGAGAAGCTATTATTGCAACTGACGTTGGTCAGCATCAGATGTTTACCGCTCTGTACTACAAGTTTGACGAGCCTCGTCACCTGCTGACCTCTGGTGGCTTAGGTACCATGGGTTACGGCTTCCCAGCTGCAGTTGGTGCGAAGATTGGCTGTCCTGACAAGGAAGTCTGCCTGTTCACCGGTGATGGTTCATTCCAGATGAATATACAGGAGCTGTCAACCTGTCTAGAATTCAATATTCCTCTGAAGATCTTTATCTTTGACAACTGTACATTGGGTATGGTTCGTCAGTGGCAGAAGATGTTCTACAGAGGACATATAAGCTCAACAAATCTGAATTCAAATCCTGATTTTGTTGCTCTTGCCAAGGCTTATGGCCATGAAGGATTCAGAGTCACCGATCCTAAGGATCTGGATGCTGCTGTTAAGAAAGCTCTGTCAATGAAGGATAAGCTGGTTATCGTTGATATCGTATGTAATACCGATGCCAAGGTTCTTCCAATGCAGCAGATGGGCGGAAGTATGTCAGATATGTTCTTAGGTGAGGAATAGTTATGCGTCAGATCATTTCTATTTTGCTTGAAAACGAAGTTGGTGCTCTGTCACGAGTGGTAGGTCTTTTCTCTCAGAGAGGCTACAACATTGAGAACATTACTGCTGCTCCAACTGAAGATAAAACTTTATCAAGAATCACAATTCTTACAGAAGGTGACGGTGCTATCGTTGAACGCATAACTAAACAGTTGCATAAGCTGGTTAATGTAATTAAGGTATCAAGCCAGCAGGACAACTCTGTAGATATTGTTGAAAGAGAAATACTTTTTGTTAAAGTGCAGGCAGTAGGTCACACTTTAAGAGAAGAAATCAAGACACTCTGTGATATTTTTAAAGCACAGATAGTAGATATTACACCTGAGCTCTATATTCTCCAGTATGTGGATACCTCATTTGAGGTCGACAGATTTTTAAAAGCCGTGTCAGAACAGGCTGAAGTCGTCGAAACCGTGCGTTCTGGAGTGTGTGGAATTTTTAGAGGCGAACATTCACTGCATTCATAGGAAACAGTTGAATTAAAAAGAAAGCCTCGATAATCATCGGGGCTTAATTTTAGGCTCCGACATAAGAATCAGGTAGTTTGTACTCAAAGATAAGATAAAGAATGGTTATGGATAATAAAGATTTTATTGAATACAAGAAAGACCTGTTGGCAAAGATAGATGAGTTCTACCAGAGTCAGGAGCTTTTTAAGGTTATAAATTTACTTGAAAACTCTGAGCTTGATTTTGATTTATGCAATGAGCTTGTAAGAGCTTATATCAATGCGGCGAACAAGACATCTGATCCTTATTCTCTGTTTGAAAAGGCAAATCTGCTTCTGGACAGATTCTCCCTGGAAGGTAAGGATAATCCAAAGCACCAGTTCTACAGAGGATATATTCTGTTTAAACAGGGACTGATTGAGGACAGCAAAATCAGATTTGAAAGAGCCTTAAAATTCGCCAGTGTCAGTGACAGTAAGCTTTTTGAGCAGATTACAACCATGCTCTCAAATGTAAATGCAATGATTGAGCGAGCTGCTTTCAAAGGTCAGAGTGAAGAGCACAAGAAACTTATTCTTGAGCATGTGAAGAAGAATTTTGGTGAATACCAGCATTTATGTTCTTTTGACCATGTTGAGATTTATAGAATTCCTCCAACAAAGGAACATGACTATAACCTACTGGTAAGTGTCGGTCTTTCAGCAAAGGTTATGAAAGGTAATAACGGTTCGGATGATGAATGTGTCGAGCTATGTTTTGCTCTGCCATCTGATTACAAATTCAATCCTGAATCAAAGAGCAACTTTGAAGTATTTCTGATGATTGAAGTTATCAAGCATCTGATCGCAACTCGCGACAATATTGGTTTTGGCTATTATCTTGAAAAAGACTCAGGCTTTAGTTCAAGGACCGCTTTTAACGGAGCAATGCTGGTTGGAATGGGCGAGTATGAGAAGGAACAGCAGACCATGAAACTTGATGGATCTGAATTGTCTTTCCTAGAGCTTCTGCCTTTAAGACCAATGGAGCTTAATTTCAGAAAAACTCATTCAGCTGTTGAGTTACTGGATTTGTTTAAAGAGAAGCTGGTTATGATTACTCCTTTTATATCCACCAGAGATGATGTCTGCAACGTGGTAGCTAAGATGTAAGAGATAACCGCAAGATAGATTTATTATTTTTTTATATATAGAAAACAAGCTATGGAAAAATTAAATGGTGCAAAGCAGGTTGTCAGAGTTCTAGAAGATCTCGGCGTTGACCGTATTTTCGGATACCCTGGTGCAGCCGTTACTGATATTTATGATGAGTTGTTTGATTCAAAGATAACTCATGTTTTAGCACGCCATGAACAGGGCGCTGTTCATATGGCTGATGGTTTTGCCCGTTGTACAGGTAAGGTCGGTGTTGCACTTGTGACATCTGGTCCTGGCGCAACAAATACTGTTACCGCTTTGGCAACAGCTTATGGTGATTCTATTCCGCTGGTTCTTATAACCGGACAGGTTAGTACAGATCTGATTGGTACTGACGCCTTCCAGGAAGTGGATACCATGGGTGTGACCCGTCCTGTGGTTAAATATAGCTTTTTATGTAAGAAGCCTGAGGATATTGCCAAAAATATTCGGAAGGCATTCTACATTGCTTCAACCGGAAGAAAAGGTCCTGTTGTTGTAGATATTCCTAAGAACTGTCAGAATCGCAGCTATCTTTTTGATTATGAGAAGAAGTCTGATATTTCAATTCGCTCTTACAATCCTACAGTCTTTGGTCATAAAGGTCAGGTTAAAAGAGCAGCAGCTCAGCTTATCAAAGCTAAGCAGCCAGTAATGCTTTTAGGTGGCGGTGTTGTTCAGGGTGATGCTTCAGAGGTTGCATCAAAGATTGCCAGAAGACTGAATTTCCCTGTAGTGACAACTCTAATGGGTATTTCTGCATATCCAACAACCGATCGCCAGTATCTGGGCATGATTGGTATGCACGGTCTGTATGAAGCCAATGAAACAATGCATAATTCGGATCTGATTTTCGCTGTTGGAACCAGATTTGCTGACAGAGCAACCAATATGGTTGCTAAATACTGTCCTAATGCTTCAGTAATTCATATTGATGTTGATCCTGCTTCTATTTCAAAGACTGTCAGTGCCAATATTCCTATTGTGGGTGATGCCAGAACAGTGCTGACTCAGATTGATAAGGAACTTGATGAGCTTGGACAGAAAGAGCCTGCAGACTTATCTGGATGGTGGAGTCAGATTGAGGAATTCAAAAAGAAGAACTGTCTGAAGTATGCCAAAAAAGAGGGAATGATTCGTCCTCAGGAAGTTATTGAGACTATCAACAGAATCTCAAATGAGCTTAAGCTGAACCCTATCATTACAACTGACGTAGGTCAGCATCAGATGTTCTCTGCTCAGTACTTTGACTTTGAGAGTCCTCGTCATTTCATTACATCTGGCGGTCTGGGTACCATGGGTGTAGGACTTCCTGCAGCAATCGGAGCCAAGTTTGCTATTCCTGATGCCAATGTTTTCTGTATAACCGGTGACGGTTCATTCCAGATGAATATGCAGGAGCTGGCAGTCTGCAGAAAATATAAGCTTCCAATTAAGATCTTTATTCTGGATAACTCTGTTCTGGGAATGGTTCGTCAGTTCCAGACTGTGTTCTATAAAGAACGTTACAGTGCTACAAATCTTGATGGTAATCCTGATTTTGTAAAGCTGGTTGAAGCATATGGCTTTAAGGGAATCAGAATTACTGATAATGATAAGCTTGAATCCACTATTAGAGAAGTTCTCATGGCTAAGGATGAGTTTACTCTGGTTGATATTATCACAGACACCAATACCAAGGTAATGCCATGGCTGAGAGCTAACGGTTCAATGATAGACATGATGTTAAATGAGGAGTAATAAATGAGACACGTTATATCAATCTTGCTGGAAAATGAAGCCGGTTCCTTATCTCGTGTTGTAGGTTTATTCTCTCAGCGTGGATACAACATCGACAGTCTGACTGTTGCCCCTACTGATGATCCAACCTTATCAAGATGTTCTATCCTGACCACAGGTGAGAAGTGGGAGGCAGAACAGATTACCAAACAGCTGCATAAGCTGGTCTGCGTCTTCCGTGTATCAGCTCTTCTGGAAGAGGCTGAAGGCGGTATTGAGCGAGAAATGGTTTTAGTTAAGGTTAATACTCCTAACAAGAATGCCCGCGACGAGGTTAAAGGTCTTGCTGATATCTTTAATTCAAAGATTATTGATGTTAACGCTGAAATCTTTACATTGGAATTCGTTGGTAATTCATCTGAGATTGATAACTTCATTACAACAATTGGCAAGCTTGCTGAGGTTCTTGAAGTGGTTAGATCCGGTGTTGTAGGTATTGCCAAGGGCAATCATTTCATGAAGCCTTAAAAGCTTTTACTGTATAGAAGAAGAGAGGCTAAAAGTCTCTCTTTTTTACTCTAATTCTTGTCATTTACAGCCAGATTATCCGTCTGTTCGTTTGGAATCATCTCCACTGAATTTCCATCAATGGTTAGAACATTATCCTGCTTGATATAGTGAGTTCCTGCTGTATTGAAGTTTGCAAGCTTGTTCTTGAGATTTCCTCTGCCTGTATAAAGCAGATTCTGCAGCTCTAAAAGACTCTTCTGCTGTTTATCAGTATTGCTCAGAACTGAAGCCATCTTATCCTCGATTGTAGAGAACTTCTTCCAGATATCCTGTGCGATTCTGATTAACTCTCCAATATTCTCTGTCTGTTCTGACAGCATCCATAGATTGGAAACCACGCGAAGTGCTGGCAGTAATGAAGAAGGAGAAACCAGATAGATTTTATTTCTGGCAGCCTCATTGTACAGTGATGAATCTGTCTTTAATGCGTCGTACAGTGCACCATCCAGAGGTACGAACATGAATACGAAGGAAGGGCAGTTTAAAGTCTTTCGGTAATCATCGCAGTATCTCTTATCCTTAAGCTCAGAGATGTGTTTCTTAACTGACACAACATGTGCCTTAAGAAAGCTTTCCTTTTCACTCTTATCCTGTGAGTTGATGAAGTTTGTATATGCTGTAAGGGAGCATTTGGCATCAATTACAATACAGTGGTTGTCAGGAAGATATACCACGGCATCAGGACGACCGGTATGATTTATATCATTGCTGTCAGGTTTTACAGCAACTTCACGTTCATAATCACGTCCTTTTTCAAGGCCAGAGCTTTCAAGTACTCTCTCAAGCTGGAGTTCTCCCCAGATACCCTGAGTTTTTACTCCGGAGCGAAGGGCATTTGTAAGTTCCTGTGCCTGATTTGAAAGATTCAGAGATGATTCATGCAGGTTCTTAAGTTCAGTCTCAAAAGCTCCGACTCTCTTTTCCTGTTTTGCATGATTCTCGTTAACCATCTGCTTGAATTTATCAAGTTCTTCCTTGAGAGGTTTTACAATGTTCTCAAGGTTAGACTGAGAATGCTTGCTCAAATCCTCGGTTCCAAGCTTTACAAATTTCTCTGAAAGGTTGGTTAGCTGTTCTTCAAGCTGCTGTTTTGAGAGATTGTATGACTCTTCAATCTTCTGATATAGCAGTTTATCTGACTCAATCTTGGACTCTAGGACCTTGTTCTGTGTTAAAAGTCCTTCCTTCTCTGCATTTACAGCAACCTTTTCCTCTAAAGTTGAGGATAGTTTTTCTGATACTTCCTGATTGTTCTTGATCAGAATTTCATTCTGATTTGAAAGATCCTTATTCTGAACTTCAAGTGTTCTGACATTATTCTGAAGATCAGCAACGTTCTTCTCCAATAGTCTTATTTTTTCTGAGCTCAAAGACATCTGTGAGCTGAGCGCGTTGTTGTCTGACAGGCATTTCTGGTACTGAAGATTCAGGTTAACAAAGTTTCTGTCATTCTCTTCAAATCTTTGTTTTAGAGTTTCAAGTTCAGAATTTCTCTGATTTAAGGCATTGTTCAGATCCATGTTTGACTTATTCAGTTCCTGATTTGCCTTATCAAGTTCGAATGCTTTCTTATTCAGATCCGAATTTTTGAGATAGAAAAATATGGCTGCAATTAAAACCAGCCCGAAAGTAATCACGAAGATTATTGGGTTATTGATGATGTAATCCATTATTAACTCAAAAGTTTTTGTCATATAAAAGGTACGTTACTAGTTTCAACTGTCTGTATGACGGTTTAGATGTATATCAATTCTGATAACATGATATCACGAACACAAAAATGCGCGTCTAAAACGCGCATTTTAATCAGACATCAATGGCCATTTCGTTTTCTACTCTGACCAGATAATCATGTATTTCTATCTGCGAGCGAATCTGCTTTTCGTTTGGCCCCGCCTGTACGTAATTGTTCACCTGATCCGGATCGACTATTCGTGCCTTTCTGTTATCCTTCTGCTGCAGCAGTAAAATAGCCTTGATTCTCTCCTTCAGGTCAGGATCAAGAATTCTAGTTCCAACCTCGATTCTCAGATCCAGATTTCGTCTCATCCAGTCGGCAGAACTGATATAGAGTTCTTCTTGTCCACCGTTGTTAAACAGCATGACGCGAGGGTGTTCCAGGAATCTGTCCACGATAGAGGTTATGTAGATGTTATCAGAAAGTCCTGGCACGCCGGCCTTGATTGAGCACATTCCTCTTACGATACCTCTGATCTTAACTCCAGCCTGACTAGCCTCGTACAGCTTTTCAATAAGATCGATATCTACGAGAGCATTAACCTTAAAGTTAATAGCGGCCTCTTGTCCTGCTTTTGCAAACTCGATTTCACGATCAATCATAGAGGCGATTTTCTCTCTTGCATTTAAAGGTGAAACCAGAAGGTTGTTAAATACAGGTCTTGTATAAGGGTATTCAATAAATCTGAATACATCGTTAACTTCGCTTGTTACCTTTTCATTAGCAGTGAACAGGGCAAAGTCTGTATAGATTTTTGCAGTTTTTTCATTGAAGTTACCTGTTCCGATATGTGCATAACGGGTGATCTTGTCTCCCTCGTGTCTGGTTACAAGACACAGTTTTGAGTGAATCTTAAGTGTTGGCAGACCGAACAGAACCTTAACTCCAGCCTGAGTCAGGAAGGATGCCCACTTAACGTTGTTGGCTTCATCAAATCTTGCCTTAAGCTCAACTACAACGGTAACAGATTTTCCATTATTGGCCGCATGCATAAGAGAGTTGATAACACGGCTGTTGCTTGCCACACGATAGATGTTGATTTTTATGGAGCTTACCTTTGGATCATAAGATGCGTAACGGAGGAACTCTGTAAAATAATCAAATGAATAATATGGGTAGTAAAGCAGAACATCCTTCTTTGCTATGGCATCAAATGGAGTAATAGCGGTTTCAAACTGAACAGATTTGATTTCGCTAAGACTTGGGTTCTCCATTTCATCACTGCCGATGCTAGGGAATGCAAGGAAGTCCTTGAAGTTATGGTAGCGGTTTCCTGGCATCATGGAGTCAATAGCTGACATCTTCAGCTCTCCCGCCATGAATCGAACCATATCCTCAGGCATTGCAGCATCATAGGAGAATCGAACCGGCATAGCATTAAGTCTCTGCTTTAAAGCCTCGGACATATTCTCCAGTACAGAACGGTCGATATTACCAAGAAGGTCGTATTCAGCATCTCTGTTCATTTTAATTGAATATGCTTCGATGCTGTCGTACTCATAAAGACCTCGGAAGATCATTTCCATGCCAACTCTGATTACGTCGTCAAGGAACATGAAGACGACACTGTTATCTTCGGATGGCATACGGATAAAACGAGGGATCTTATCTGTTGGAATCTCGATTAGAGCATGGTATTCACTGCTGCTGTTTGAAAGCTTTACCAGAAGATATGTAAATTCATCCTTTAGAAATGAAACAAGGTCAGTCTCTGCATCAATAATTACAGGATTGATGTGCTTTAAAACATGATGCTTAAAGTAGGTTGAAACCCAGTCTTTCTGCTCCTGTGTGATTGAATCCTGATCTCTCATCAGAATATTGTGCTTTGACAGTTCTTCAAGCAGATCTGAGTAGATGCTGTTTAATGTTCTCTGGTATTTATTTGCTTCATTCTGAACCTGGCGCAGCAGATTTACAGCCGCCTCGTTTTCTCCCTGTGCATTATTGATGATAACCTGTCTTTTAAGCTCGGCTACACGAACCTTAAAAAACTCATCAAGATTGCTTGAGTAAATACCTAAAAATCTAACTCTTTCAATTAAAGGTACAGATGGATCAGCAGCTTCCTGTAAAACTCTTCCGTTAAAGGAGAGCCAGGATAATTCTTTTGGAACAAATTTATCTACCATGTCCGCCTCATAATTTCATTCATCTAATAAGAAATTATAGTTTTTGTTGTTATTTTTTGAA
>JAGDBH010000026.1 GCA_017959135.1 Succinivibrio sp.
AACCTCAGAACCGCTGTTCATCATGATTGATGAGCCGGTACCGTAGGTTGTCTTAACCTGTCCAGGTCGGTTGCAGCCATGTCCGAACAGGGCTCCCTGAGAATCACCGATTGCAGCATGAATAGGGATCTGATGTTTTAAAAGACCGTTAAAGTCAGTTAAACCGAACTCAGAATCTGAATCCTTAATCTCAGGAAGTGCTGATAAAGGAACCTTAAACAGAGAGCACAGCTCCTCAGACCAGCATAGATTCCTAAGATCCATCAGCTGAGTTCTTGAGGCATTTGAAGGCTCTGTGGCAAAGCTTTTTCCATGAGTTAAAAATGAAATCAGAAAAGCATCCATGTTGCCGATGCATAAATCATTCTTGTCGGCATACTCCTTAAGAGCAGGCACATTGTCTACAAGCCAGGTGATTTTTGCTGCAGAGAAATACTCTGACAACTCAAGACCGGTAATCTGACGGATTCTGTCAGCCTTAGACTTAACCTCAGGACGTGAAACGAATTCTGCACCGCGTGCACACTGCCAGACTATCGCGTTATACAGAGGCTCTAAAGTTGACTTTCTCCAGGCACCAACGGTTTCACGCTGTACAGACAGCCCAACAGTTGCAATTTTTTCGGAACGTTCAGACTCCCTATCAATAAGAGCCTTTACTACCCCGATTACATTGGCAGCAATCTCTTTAAGATCATGCTCAACATAGCCTAGCTCATTGATAATCTGTCTGTGAGGAAGAGTTGCCTTATCAACAAGTTTTCCATGAGCATCAAAGAGCAGGGCCTTGGTACCCTGCGTACTCTGATCAATGCCCAGCACATAGACATCATTAGCCATTTAGCAGTTCCTCTGCCTTAGCTGCAATACCTTCACCTGTCAGTTTGTAGTAGGCAAAGACTTCCTTTGAATTACCTGTAATAACAGGAGCATCAGGTAGAGACATGGTTACACATTTCTTAGGGCAGTTCTCAGAAACTGTCTGGGCAACCATTGAACCTAAACCGCCAAAAGGTGAATGCTCTTCGACTGAAATTACCGCCTTGGCTTTCTTTGCAGCTTCAATTACAGCATCCTTATCAAAAGGTTTTACGCAGTACATATCAAGTACAGTTGCACTGATACCTTTCTTCTTCAGGATTTCTGCTGCCTGTTTTGCATACAGAACCATCTCACCGCAGGCAACAATTGCTACATCATCACCACTGCATACCCAGGTTGCCTTATCCATCTCAAAAGGAACATTATCCTCGCTGTATACAGGCTCAACAGCATTTCTTCCTACACGAATGTAAGCTGGCTCATTATCCTTAACCAGAACTTCCATCAGCTTTCTGGTCTGATTGCAGTCTGATGGCAGATATACTCTCATGCCAGGGATTGATGACATGCATGCAATATCCTGAGCTGAGTGATGAGACATACCCAGGGCACCGTAACTTACACCGCCTGAGATTCCAACAAGCTTTACATTAGTATGAGAGTAAGCGACATCAACCTTGCACTGTTCGTAGGAACGGGCAGTAATAAAACAGGCAGGTGACATAGGGAAGGTTCTTTTGCCAACCTTGGCCATACCGGCTGCAATACCTACAAGATCCTGCTTGGCAATACCCACTTCCACAAACTGCTCAGGAAAGGCATTGGCAAAAGGAGTTGCAGAAGCACTTCCTCTTGAATCTGAGCAAAGTACAACAATATCCTTATCCTTCTGTGCAGCTTCCATTAAGACATCACAGATCATCTGCTTATTTGCAATATTAGCCATTGTTAGTCCTCCTCTGCTCTAGCCTTCAAATCACTCATGATCTGCTTGTATTCTTCTTCATTTGGAACATGGTGATGCCATGAAGCCTTGTTTTCCATTACAGGAGAACCTTTTCCCTTGACGGTATTGGCTATCAGAACTGTAGGTCTGCCTTTGACCATACGGGCTTCTTCAAAAGCAGCACAAAGCTTTTCAATATCATTGCCATCAGAGACATCAATTACGTGCCAGCCAAAGCTTTCCCACTTGCGATGAAGATCATCCAGTGCCATAACATCTTCAGTTGAACCTGAAATCTGCAGACGGTTTCTATCAAGAACAGCGCACAGATTATCAAGTCTGTAATTGGCACCAGCCATTGCACCTTCCCATACAGAACCTTCGGCAAGCTCGCCATCGCCCATTACAACATAAACACGGTTATCACTCTTATTCATTCTCTCAGCGATTGCCATGCCTACAGCTACAGGCAGACCGTGACCTAAGGCACCTGAATTCATCTCAATACCAGGCAGCTTGTTGTTTGGGTGACCGATAAACTTTGAACCGAACTGACTGAATTCCTTTAATACAGTTTCTCTTGAGAAGAATCCCTTCTCGGCAAGAACTGCATATAAAGACTCAACAGAATGACCTTTACTCATAATGAAATGGTCATGATTCTTTGTATTGAAGTTTTCTTTTGTAATGTTCATCTCTTTGAAATAAAGAGTAACAAGAACATCCATGACAGACATATCACCGCCGATATGTCCTCCTTTACCGTTGACGATCATGTCAACAACATCCTGGCGTAGTCTGTATGCCAGTTTTCTTAATTCCTTCATCTCATTATTCTCCACGTAGGTATGCCTTTACCTGTTCTTCAATCGGATCGTAGAGATCAGCCTTGATTCCGATGTACTTACATGCCTCATAGAGAATAGGAACAACATTCTTGTAGACACCGACACAGTGGTGAATATATGGACCGGTTACAACCTTTTCCTCAAGGCGTTTGATATTCTCAACCTCAACCCACATATAGGTTCCAAGAATCTTAGGACCTTCTACACTCTTAGCATTGCCAAGCAGCAGAGAATACTCACCGTTGTCTCCATCGAATCTTGTAAGTGTCAGCTCTTTACCTGCTTTAGCCTCTGCAGATAGAGAACCTTCATCGTCAAAAGCGATTGGACAGGTTAATTCAGGCTTTTCCTTGGCAATTGAAATTGGCCAAGGGCCACAGTGCTGCAGCAGTTCACCGTTTGGATTATCAGGGTGACGTACTGTCCAGTCAGCAAAGAAGCTTCGAGACTCATTCATAACGGCAGCCTCTGCCATCAGGGCAGTGATTGCGCCATGAATATCTGTCTCACAGACAACTGGAATGCCTAAATCGTTAAGAATTGAGTTTGCGGCACAAGGCATAATTCCAAGCTCACCCTGAAGAGCAGTCCAGCACTGGATAGCACCTGCCTGACAGCCATACTTTTCAATCAGGTTGCGCATTGCTCTTGCAAGTGCCGCCACAGTCTCAACCTTTGGTTCAGAAATCTTAATAACTGTCTTGTCATGAAGAATCTCAAGTTCTTCCTTGGCTCCGTTACCATCACGAATTCTGCGTACTTCAGCTAAAAGCTCTGGCAGAGGTATAGGAGAAAGCTGAATGTTGAACTTCTCCAGTAACTCGCCTTCATTGCACATGGTGGTCCAGAAATCGAAAGGACGAGGGCCCATCTGAAGGATGCGGATATGTCTGAAGGTCTTTACAACATTACATACAGCCATAAAGTCACGTAATCCGCGCTCAAAGACAGGATCAGACAGACGGCAGTTTGTCAGATAGGTAAACTTCACCTGGAATCTGCGGAGTACCTTGCCGGTTGCGAACAGACCGCACTGAGTATCACGCAGTCTGCGTCCGTCAGGAAGAGGGCGCTCATCTAAAGGTCCCCACAACAGAACAGGAAGATTAAGCTCCTTTGCCAGTCTTGCACAGACATATTCTGTACCGAAATTGCAGTGAGCCAGGATGATTCCGTCAACACCTTCCTTTCTGAATTTGGCCGCAATCTTTGCTACATCCTCATCTGCGAACAGCAGACCTTCAGGATTGATATCCTTGATGTCAACAAAATCGATACCAAGTTCCTTCATACGGGCTGCAGTCAGATCTCTGTATTTAAGAGCATCTGGAGCACTGAACACACTTCTTCTGGTTGGTACAAAACCAAGCTTAATCTTAGCTGTCATGATTGATCCTTTTGTTTGTTTCTGAATATTTATTTTTTTACAGGTACATAGCGCATGCAGGCTGTTTTACCTGCCTGAGCAAGTCCCTGTAGTACAGTCAGTCTTTTTATCTTTTCCATTGAACCTGAGGTAATTACAACAGGTGAGGTAATATCAAGTTTTCTCTCCTTTACAAGCTTCCAGTCCACATTACAGATTGGATCACCTGCATTTACCCTGTCGCCCTTCTGAACATAAGGGGTAAAACCTTCTCCCTTAAGCTCAACAGTACCGATGCCCAGATGAATCAGAACCTCTGTTCCGTCAAAGCCGGTAATACCGTAGGTATGCTTCTGGTCTCCGACAAAAGATACGATTCCTGAAATAGGTGCCACAGCAAGTCCGTCATAAGGGACAATCGCAACACCGTCTCCTACTACCTTTCCAGCGAAAATTGGACTGTCAACATCAGAGATTGAAATTACATTTCCGCTTAAGGCGGCGAGGATTTCCTCGCCTTTTTCACTAAAAAACATATCTCGCCACCTTGTCTTTACTTGTTCTCGTTTCTAGCCTGAAGTGCCATGCGAGCCTGTAGTGAACGCTGGTACTGGTCGATAATAACTGCAAGAACAATTACAAGGCCCTTGATGATCATCTGCCAGAACTCAGAAACACCGCACATAACCATACCGTCTGAGATAACACCGATAATGAAGGCACCGATTACAGTACCAACGATGGTTCCGACACCACCCATCAGAGAAGTACCGCCTAAAACAGCTGCTGCGATAGCGTTCATTTCCCATGTGTTACCGGTCATTGGGTGAGATGCAACCAGCTGAGAGGTTGCGATGATACCTACAACTGCGGCACATGCACCTGAGAACATGTAAACCAGAATCTTGTCGTTATCTACATGAACACCTGAAAGCTTGGCAGCGCGCTCGTTACCGCCGATTGCAAGAATGTGCCAGCCGAAAGGAGTCTTACGAAGAATTACTGCAGCGATGATTGCGATCAGAGCAAGAATCATTACAGCAACAGGGAAACCGGCAATATCTCTTCCGAAGATTTCAAAACCGGTATTGCCTAAAGCTTCCTTACCAACCAGGTTAGGGAAGGTGGCACCGTTTGAGGTTAGGTTTGCAGCACCACGGGCAACGTACATCATACCCAGGGTGGCAATGAATGGAGCTACTGCAAACTTGGTAATGATGATACCGTTGATAAGACCTACAATCACACCGATGAAAATAGCAATCAGCACGATTACTGGAATTGAGAAGTAGAAGGTATAACCGAAGATGGTGAAACCGTGATTAATCAGGAGACCTGCAATCATACCGGATAAACCAACGACAGAACCTACTGAAAGGTCGATACCGCCTGTAACCAGCACATAGGTCATACCGATACCAAGAATACCGTACAGAGCAACGTGCTTTGCAATCAGAAGCAGTGACTGTGAAGTAAAGAATGATTCACTTGCACAGGAAAAGAATATGACTAACAGGGTCAGCACAATCAGTGTACGACCTTTAAGTATTGTCATAATTACATCATTTTTATTCATTTTTTATTCTCCGAATACCTTTACTGAGCTTTGTGGCCCATATATGAAGCCTTTACAAGATTGTCCTGAGTAATATCGCTGCCGGTCAGTTCTGCGGTCTTAATACCGTTTGACAGAACAATAATGCGGTCTGCGATAGCGATAATTTCCTCAAGTTCTGAAGATACAACCAGAAGTGAAACGCCCTTCTTTGCGTACTGATAAATCAGGTTGAAGATTTCGGTCTTCGCACCGATATCAATACCGCGGGAAGGCTCATCAAGAAGCATGATCTTTGGTTTGGTCAGAGCTCCCTTTGCGAATACCACCTTCTGCTGGTTACCGCCTGATAGAGAAAGAATTGGCAGTTCCTTGTCCGCAACCTTAATGTGAACATCCTTAATCATGTCCTCTGTTGCAGCACTTTCTCTCTTCTTATCAATCAGTCCAAAGGCATTTGTGTAATCTTCGACATTTGACAGAGCAATGTTCTTGTCAATGCTCATGGTCTGAACCAGTCCGTCACGCTGACGATCTTCAGGCAGCCATGCAAATCCCTTCTTAATCTGATCTGGGACAGAACCAATCTCGATCTTCTCGCCATTCAGATAGACTTCACCGGTATGTGTTGGACGCATACCCATAATGCATTCAAAGATTTCAGTACGTCCGGCACCTAACAGTCCGTAGATACCTAAAACCTCACCCTCATGCAGATCAAAGGAAACCTTGTTCAGAAGATAACCACCGCCACTCTTAGGCAGGGTCAGATCCTTGACCTGTAAAACCTTGCTGGTCTTAGACCAGTCAACTGCAACATCACGCTTTGGATAGCTCTTGCCTTCACCAACCATCTGCTTAACAATCCAAGGCACATCAATGTCCTTTACAGCAGCGTCAGCAACCAGCTTGCCGTCACGGAAGATGGTTACATAGTCACCGATTCTCATTAACTCTTCTAGACGGTGGGAAATGTAAACAATGGAGATACCTGTTGCAGTAAGCTCTCGCATAATGTTGAACAGAACATCAACTTCCTGCTCGGACAGAGAGGATGTTGGCTCATCCATAATCAGAATCTTAAGATTTGGAATCAGAAGGTTTCTTGCAATCTCAATCATCTGCTGCTGGCCTACACGCAGGTCACCTACCATGGTGTCAGGATCAATCGGGTAGTTCAGTCTTGCCAGAACCTGCTTTGCAAGCTTTCTGTGTTCGGCATCATCCAGGATTCCGTTCTTGGTACGCTCTGATGACATGAACAGATTCTGGAATACGGTCATGTTAGGAAACAGACATAATTCCTGGTGAATAATGGCAATACCATGCTCACGGGCATCAACAGTTGAATTGAACTCAACCTCTTTACCCTGAAGGTAAAGCTTACCTGCAGACTGTTTCTCAATGCCTGCAATAATACGCATCAGAGTTGATTTACCGGCACCGTTCTCACCGATAAGAACGTTTACCTTTCCACGCTTGATATCGAAAGACACCTGATCCAGAGCTTTGGTACCTGGATAGATTTTGTCTATCTTCTCAGCGTGTAAATAGATCTCTTCGTTTTCGTTACTCATATCCTGCGCTCCTACTTCACTGTCAGTTCAACAGGAGTAATCTGAAGATCACCAGGTTTAACTGTAAAGCAACCTATAAAGTCAAAATTCTTGCCTTCAATCTCGTCCATGTTGATTTTTGACAGAACATCTCTGGTAATTAGCTCATGGAATGCAACTGAAACCTGTGCCCATTCAATCTGATTTGTGTAATCGTCATAGCTGATAAGGCTGATTGAATCTCTTACAGCTGAGCCTTTGAAAACAGGACCAATCTGAATTCTTGTCTTAACTTCTTCAGATGGATTGTTGTCTAAATCAAATTTGAAATAGCCGGAACGAAGCTTGTTCTTAACCTCGGTAACCTTGCCTGAACCTTTTACAATGAATGAAAGTTCACCCTTGTCACCCATTGAGTAATATCCGTACTTTGAGGCAACAGATGTGAAATCACCGTCTGCTTCCTTGATTAGAGTTGCTAAATCAACGGCATTCTTCTCAAAATAATCCTTTGATTTTTCGGCCCAGAAATTTTTTGCTACTGAAGTTGGATCGAATGCTACCTCACCGGTTAATGTTGCTTCCTGTCCCTCTTTCACAACAGTGGCAGAAAGGCCTGCATATGCTAGAAAAGCGACTGCCAGACCTGCAATTATGACGCGAGCTTTTGACATGATGTTCTCCTGTTTGAGGCAAAAAAACCCCTATGGATGCACAAAAAGCACCCTGCTCTTAACTAGTTATTCTTATTTAAATGC
>JAGDBH010000204.1 GCA_017959135.1 Succinivibrio sp.
AAAAATTAATTTACTATCATAAGCCACCGTTTCTATTAATAGGCGTGTGGTATTCGACGCAACCGCGGTTGAAAGCGCGACACGCAATGAGGTTCAAATGAAAGAGAATATTCATCCAGAGTACAAGGAAGTAAATGTACGTTGCTCATGTGGTAACACCTTTAAGATCCGTACTACTGCAGGACATGATTTAAGCTTAGACGTTTGCTCTCAGTGCCACCCATTCTTCACTGGTAAGCAGAAGATCGTTGATACTGGCGGAAGAGTTGAGGCATTCAAGAAGCGTTTCGGTGGTATTTCATC
Source organism: Succinivibrio sp. (assembly GCA_017959135.1). GTDB lineage: Bacteria > Pseudomonadota > Gammaproteobacteria > Enterobacterales > Succinivibrionaceae > Succinivibrio. Next base: position 304 of record JAGDBH010000204.1, read on the forward strand.
ACTTGCTATCAAGCACTAATAGTGAACGTTCTAGTAATGTAAAAAAAATAGCCTTCGGGCTATTTTTTTTATCCTTTCTTCGATAGAAATCCTTTCTTATATCTTTTCTCTCTAGTCTATATTTTTTCTTTTGTAAACAAAATATTAAAAATAAACGAAAAAATTATTCAAAATGTGAATTTTCTTTTAGCAAAAAAAATCGTACATGCTAGACTACTCAATGAAACGGTCGGGGAAAATTAAAAAAATTTACTATTCTCCTTTCCTTTGATAGTAATCAGATTGGTAAAGGACGATACATCTTTCTCCATTTTTACATACAGCAAAACAAACAATAAGAGGTGGTTACTGTGTCACATGATGCTAAATTATTACGCGAAAGAGCCTTAGCCTATCATGAGAATCCTGTTCCAGGAAAAATCAAGGTAGTTATTACAAAACCAGCTGAAACAGCGGATGATCTGACATTAGCCTACAGCCCAGGTGTAGCAGAGCCTGTTCGTGCTATTGCAGACAATCCATCAGATGCTTATAAATACACTGGTAAGGGCAATTCTGTTGCAATTATTTCAAATGGTACTGCTATCTTAGGATTAGGTAATCTAGGTCCACTTGCCTCAAAGCCTGTTATGGAAGGTAAGGCTTTATTATTTAACCGTTTTGCTGGTATTGATGCTATTGATATTGAAGTTAAGCATAAAACTGTTGAAGACTTTATTACCACAGTTGAATGCATTGCAGATACCTTCGGTGGTATTAACCTGGAAGATATCAAAGCTCCAGAGTGCTTTATCATTGAGCGCGAGCTTCAGAAACGCTGTCAGATTCCTATTTTCCACGATGATCAGCACGGTACTGCTATTGTTACAACCGCTGGTATTCTAAATGCTGTTGAATTACAGGGTAAGAAGATTGAGGATTGTAAGATTGTCTGTGTTGGCGCTGGTGCTGCAGGTGTAGCATGTTCAGACCTAGTTCTGGCTTGTGGTGCTAACAAAGCTAACTTCTTTATGATTGACCGTCATGGTGTAATTCGTTCAGATAGACCTCAGTACAACAATGGTGAAAAGCCAAGATTCATCAACGATGCAGGTCCAAAGACTCTATCAGAGGCTATTAAGGATGCTGACGTTCTACTTGGTGTTTCAGGCCCTGGTCTAGTAACAGAAGAAGATGTTAAGAGCATGGCTCCAAATGCAGTTATCTTTGCATGTTCAAACCCAGACCCTGAGGTTGATCCTGCACTGGTTGCTAAAGTTCGTCCTGATATTATCATGGGTACAGGCCGTTCCGATTATCCAAATCAGATTAACAACGTTCTGTGCTTCCCATACTTATTCCGTGGTGCCTTGGATGTTCGTGCAACCTGCATTAATGAAGAGATGATGAAGGCTGCAATGAATGCCTTAAGAGATCTTGCTAAGCAGCCAGTTCCTCCTGAGGTTGTTAAGGCAGCTTTAGTAGATCATCTGGAATATGGTCGTGATTACCTGATTCCAAAGCCAATGGATCCAAGACTAAGAACTCAGGTTTCAGGAGCTGTTGCACGTGCAGCAGTTAAGTCTGGTGTTTCTCAGATTCCTCTTCCAGACTGCTACAAACAGTAATTCTGAAAATAACGAGATTTAAAAATAATAATCCTCTCTATTTGAGAGGATTATTTTTTGAGTGGTTAAATTTTTTCTAGAAGGACACCTGTTTCAAGATGTTCTGTGTAAGGGAACTGATCAAAAAATGCCAGTTTCTTTATCTTATGAGTTTTACATAGATAGGTAAGATCAGAACAAAGAGAAGTCGGTCCACATGAAATATAAATAACCCTGTTGAATCTTGCTGTGAAGTCTAAAGCCTCCTTGTATTCAAGACCTGAACGAGGCGGATCAATTAAAAGTGTGGTCAGGTTGTAATCTTTGATATCAATGTCTGCCAGTTTTAATCTCTTAAATTCTCTTACGCCTTCAAGAGCCTGAGCAACTTCAACTGCAGATAATCTTGCAATCTGGGTATTCTTTATATTGTTTTTTTCTATGTTCTTAATGGCTGTCAGAGTTGGGACTCTTGATACTTCAGTTGAAAACACCTTTCTGAACAGATCTGCCAGACACACTGTAAAGGTACCACTGCCGCAGTACAGTTCAATTAAATCTTCATCCTTGCAGTTTGAACAGCAGTCTCTTGCAAACTGAACCATGTTCTGACATGCATAAATGTTTGGCTGAGAAAAATTACCTTCAACCTGATACAGATAGAAATCTCTGTCTTTAGTTTTTATGGTTTCAAGAATAGTATCGGTATCTGCTAAAACAGTCTGCTTTTTTGCCCTTCCAACAAAGTTAACGGACATACCTTCACTGATGAAATGCTCTCTTAGAGAATAAGCCTCTTCTTTAAATTTGTTTTCATCAATTTTCTTGTGATAATTGAAAGAGATAACAAGCTCTCCTTTTTGATTTGCCAGAAAATCAGCTTCGAAAAGTTTTACTGTTAGCTCATCATATTTCATCAGATGCTTTTTTAGTATTACCATTGCCTGATTAATGGCTTTGGATCCAACAGGGAATGATTTTAGTTCGATTCTCTGTTTTGGTTTTGATTTAGGAACAAACATGCAGAATTCAAAATCAGTGTGGTCTTTATTAAAGAAGACACAGAATTCTGTTCTCATCCTGTAATATTCTGCAGGAGATGCAAAAACTTCTGGTTCAGGAAAATCAAGATTATTTTTTTTAAATAAATTAACTACGGAATCGATTTTTTCATTAAGATATTGATCGTAATTTTGAGGATCGGTTGTTCCAATTAAAGTTTTTAGCATAATTAAATTTCGGTCCATGTAAAAAAATATATGAGATCTTAAATTGTCGGAGCTTAAAGTTAAAGTGAAAAGAGTTCTTTTTTTTGACTCAGGTGTTGGTGGATTATCAATTTTAAGCGATGTCATGAAGCTAAATAAAGACATCGAACCATATTATCTGTTTGATAATGAATGCTTTCCTTATGGAAGTAAAACAGAAGACTTTTTAATTAACAGAATAAAAAGTTTGATCGAACAGATAAACGCACAGTTTAACTTTAATGCCATTGTTATCGCATGTAATACAGCAAGTACTATTGCTCTACCTTCTTTACGCTCTGCTATAAAGGTTCCTATTGTTGGCGTTGTCCCTGCGGTAAAACCTGCTGCTAAAATTTCCAAAAACAAGATAATTGGTCTTTTGGCTACTCCTGGCACATTATCAAGAACATATACAAGGAAGTTAATTGATAAGTTTGCCAGTGACTGCAGACTTATCTGCGTTGGAGATGCGATGCTGGCAGTTATTGCTGAAACAAGACTGACTACAGGAGTTGTTGATAAGGAATCTATAAGGAAGATTGTTCAGCCTTTTCTTTCTGACAAAATGGAAGAAAGACCAGATACAGTTGTTCTAGGATGCACTCATTACCCATTTGTAAAAGATGTTCTAAAGGAACTTCTTCCCGGTATGAATATTATTGATTCTGGTGAAGCAATAGGAAGACGAGTTAAGGATGTAATAAGAAATACTCCTTCTTTGGACATAAAACAGTCTGTACCAAGAGCGTTCT
>JAGDBH010000205.1 GCA_017959135.1 Succinivibrio sp.
CTTCTGGCAAGAGAGGTTGCCAACGGAAGAGTTGTAACTGTAGCCGTTGAGGGCATGTCATTTTTAAAACCTGTAGCAGTCGGAGATATAGTCTGCTGCTATGGTAAATGCACCCATGTCGGTAATACATCACTTAAGGTTCACATGGAGATCTGGGTGAAAAAATTCATTGTATCTCCTACAGATGAGCATGCAGAAAGGTATCTGGTTACAGAAGCTAACTTTATTTATGTAAGTGTTGATAAGGACGGAAAACCAAAACCACTGCCTCCAACAGCAAAAATTGTTGCAGAAAAAGGAATTGATGCTGCAAGGGTTGGACTAAACAGTGACGGCACACTGAAATAGATGGAAAAAAGGAAAAATAATACCGGACTGAAATCCGGTATTTTTTTTATAGAGCGTCTACAGTAAAATGCTTTATCTCTTCAAATTCCCTGTCAATGAAGTATTCAAAGTGTTTCTTAAGATTCTCTGTGTATCCAAGTCTAGACTGATGGAAAAAGCCAACACAGAAAATAGCCAGATGTTCTGCTGCTGTTGCAATAGCAAGATTTGCAGGAAGCTGACCTTTAGCAATACAGTTTCTTAGGATTTTGTTCATAAGCTCATGTCTAGCCTTGATGAATTCAAGAACCTTGCCTCTTACAATATCATTTCCGGCTGAACCGTTCATAATAGAGATAATCATTGACATCAGAGATGAGCTGATAAATTTGTTGCTTTCCTCATCAACCATCGATTTAATACAGGTCTTAAGCTTTGATAGCGGATCTGGCTCAGCAGGATCTGCTGCATCATGAAGCAGCTGGATGGAGAACTTCTCTGTATCAATGAAGTCCATCAGATTAACCAGAAGTTCTTCCTTATTTTCAAAATGCCAGTAGATGGCGCCTCTGGTGACACCTGCATATTTTGCAATATCAGATAGACTGGTTCTTTCATAGCCTCTGCGGGTAAATAGTCTTTGTGCGCTCTCTAAGATTTTTTTTCTGGTTGCAAGAGAGTCTTCCTGAGTTCTGCGAGGCATAAAATCACCTTAATATGAACAAAATTCAAAATTCTGTATGTAAATCTATTTGAGATTTTATGAAATCTGCTTAATTTGTCAACGTTTATAGGTAATTCTTATCAAGAATTGCTATTATAATGCATAAGTTAGCCCCCAGAATTCCAAGTTCTCCCCCAAACCATCAATAACTTCGAAATTGAGCTTTTTTTTCACAAAAAAACATAACAGTTTGAAAAAAATACGAGTTTTTCTACAATAGACATACAATTGTCTTATTTGTGTTTAGTAACAAAATGCGATTTAAGTAGCATAATTACAGCTTGCAATTTAATGCAATATTTCACTCTATTTATAAAAATAACACCTCATTATCCATAGGACCCTTGTGTATGTTATTGTTCAGAGCAAACAAATTCATATTACCTTGTGCGATTGCAGTAGCAATCCTTTCATTAGCAGGATGTGGTAAATCAGAAAACCAGCAGCATGGAGCCCTACCAGTTGACGTTACTCTGGTAAAGAAGGCTGATGTTGCAGTTACTTCACGTCTGACCGGAAGAGCCTCCGCAACCCGTAAGGCAGAGGTAAGACCTCAGGTTACCGGCATTCTTCAAAAGCGCTTATTCGTTGAAGGTTCTATTGTTAAACAGGGAGATCAGCTATATCAGATTGATCCTTCTGAATATGAGGCAAATGTAAAATCAGCTGAAGCTTCCCTTGCAAGTGCAAAGGCAACTCTGCACTCAAGCAGACTGAAGGCTGAAAGATACAGAAGCCTTCTGGAAAAGAAGGCTGTAAGTAAGCAGGATTATGATGATGCCCAGGCAGCTTACCTGACTGCAAACGCAAATGTTAAGTCAGCAGAGGCAAACCTTGCTACAGCTAATATTAATCTTGCATATACAAAGGTATATGCACCTATTACAGGAACAATCAGCCGTTCAAATATTACCGAGGGAGCTCTTGTTTCATCAGGTCAGGTTACTGCAATGACAACCATTCAGCAGCTTGATCCTATTTACGTTGACTTAGGTCAGACAGCTGAAGAAAACATTCTGCTGCGTAAACACCTGACAGAAGGCAAAATGCTGAATGACGGCAAGGCTACCGTTGATATCTATTTCTCTGACGGAACCAAATATGCCCATCCAGGTACCATCGAATTTGCCGAAATGAGTGTTGATGAGTCAACCGGCATGGTTAACCTTAGAGCTTTAGTTCCAAATCCAGAGCAGATTCTGCTACCAGGAATCTTCCTGCGTGGTGAAATCAATCAAGGTATAATGCCAAATACCCTTACCGTTGCTGCAAACGGAGTTCAGCGTGAGGCAAACGGTATCACCTACGTGTATGCCGTAAATGAGCAGAGCCAGGTTCAGAGAATCAACGTTAAGCTTGGAGCTCAGACCGAGAATGCTTATGTAGTTCTGGAAGGATTAAAGGAAGGTGACAAGGTTATCACCAGCAACACCCAGAAAATCCGTCCTGGTGTTCCTGTAACACCTATTATTCCAGGTCAGGATCCTCAGAACGGACAGCAGCCTCAACAACAGCAGAATAAATAGTAACGAGGAATA
>JAGDBH010000206.1 GCA_017959135.1 Succinivibrio sp.
ATCGACAATTACACCCACATAGCCCCAGTACTTGCCTTCAACATATATAGCTTTTCTGTTAAAAACGTTTATTTCATGAGTTCTAGGAGAAATAATCGGTCCCTGAACTACAACCTCACCAGGATTTCTTCTTGTTAGATCCAGGTAATATTCAGTACTCTTATCCTGGTCATTTAATTGAAAGGAGTTTTGAGTGTCATCTTTGGATATGACGAAAGGAGAATCATTAGGTGCAACGATGTATCCGTTTATAAAATCATTGTTTACAGCATTAAAAAAAGATGACAGATCCTTTGGAAGAAGGTTCAGTTCAACAAAGGACTTAATTTCAGCCTGCGTTGATTCAGGATTGTTTTCAATAAAAAAACTTAATTTTTCAGCATGTTTTCTGACCATGTTGAAATTAGACAGAAGACCATTTTCTACATTCTCCATTCTCTCTGAGGCAAGTTCGCTATTCTGCTGTTCCAAAGCTTCATTAAGACTCACATCAAGATATATCCCTGCAATAAAAAACAGGAAAGTTATAACGAAGAAAGCAAAAGTATATATGTAGATACGAAAAGCATTAAATAACACGCATACACCATAGGTTCATTTAAATTACTCTCGATCTTATCATCACGCAAAGATGCATCAAAAGAAGATAGGATGATAGTAGTATCCAGTTCAAATTTTTTCTTAGCGATCTGCTATCAGAATGTATTTTTATCGAATATTTAAGAAAGAGATTTTTGTGTGAGTTTGGTCAAAAAGTGGTAGAATAACGCATATTTTTTTTGCGCAAAAATAATTAACAATTAAGGCTGTTAATAATATGGATATGGAAAAAACCTATACCCCGGAAAATTTTGAGAGCGATACCTACCAAAAGTGGGAAAAAGAAGGTTATTTTAAACCAAATTACGATGAGTCAAAGGAATCCTTCTCTATCGCTTTACCTCCACCAAATGTAACAGGTTCTCTTCACATGGGTCATGCTTTCCAGCAGACTATCATGGATACACTGATCCGCTACCACAGAATGAAAGGTGACAACACACTATGGCAGTGCGGAACCGACCATGCTGGTATTGCAACTCAGATGGTTGTAGAAAGAAAACTTGCAAAAGAAGAAAACCTAACCAGACATGATCTTGGTAGAGAAAAGTTCATTCAGAGAATCTGGGACTGGAAAGAGCAGTCTGGTGGAACCATTACCCGTCAGATGCGCAGATTAGGAACATCTGTAGACTGGTCTCGTGAAAGATTCACCATGGACGAAGGTCTATCTAAAGCTGTTCTTGAGGTTTTTGTTCGTCTATATGATGAAGACCTGATTTACAGAGGAAAGAGACTTGTAAACTGGGATCCAAAGCTGCGTACCGCTATTTCAGACCTTGAGGTTGAGAATAAGGACGTTAAGGGCTTCATGTGGTACGTTAAGTACAAGCTGGCAGACGGAGTAAAAACTGCTGACGGCAAGGATTATGTACTTATTGCTACAACCCGTCCTGAGACTCTTTTAGGTGATACTGCAGTTGCAGTTAACCCTGCAGATGAAAGATTCAAGTCAATCGTTGGTAAATTCCTTGAATTACCTCTAGTTGGAAGAAAGATTCCTGTTGTTGCAGATATTCATGCTGATATGGAAACAGGTACCGGCTGCGTGAAGATTACTCCTGCTCATGACTTTAATGACTATGCAGTTGGTAAGCGCAACAAACTTCCAATGATCAATGTACTAACCGAAGATGCTCATATCAGAGACGAAGGTGAAGTATTTGACACCAACGGTGAAACTTCAACTGAAGTAAGCGGATACATTCCTGAGGCTTATCGCGGATTGGACAGATTTGAAGCAAGAGACAGAATTGTTGAGGATCTTAAGGCTCAGGGACTTCTGGTTAAGATTGAAGATCACTCTCTATCTCAGCCATTTGGCGATCGTGGCGGTGTACCAATCGAGCCAATGCTGACCGATCAGTGGTATGTTCGTGCAAGTGTTCTTGGAAAACCAGCGGTAGAAGCTGTTAAAGACGGCAGAATCAAGTTTGTTCCAGCTCAGTACACCAATATGTACTATTCATGGATGAACGACCTTCAGGACTGGTGTATTTCCCGTCAGCTATGGTGGGGTCACAGAATTCCTGCATGGTATGATCAGAACGGCAAGGTTTACGTTGCAAGAAACGAAGAAGAAGTTAGAGAGAAGTATAAGCTGGGTTCAGACATTGAGCTTACCCGTGATCCAGACGTTCTGGACACCTGGTTCTCTTCAGCTCTTTGGACTTTCTCAACCCTAGGCTGGCCAGACAATACCAAAGAGCTAAAGATGTTCCACCCTACATCAGCTCTTGTAACCGGCTTCGATATCATCTTCTTCTGGGTTGCACGTATGATCATGATGACCATGCACTTTATGAAGAATGAAGATGGTACTCCTCAGGTTCCATTCAAGACTGTATATGTAACAGGTCTTATCCGTGATGAGGAAGGTAACAAGATGTCTAAATCTAAGGGTAATGTTCTAGATCCTTTAGATATGATCGATGGTATCGACAAAGACAGCCTGATCACAAAACGTACTGCAAACATGATGCAGCCTCAGATGGCCGAGAAGATTGCAAAGCGTACTGCAAAACAGTTCCCAGATGGAATTGCTGCTCACGGTACCGACGCATTAAGATTCACTCTTTGTGCACTTGCATCTAACGGTAGAGATATCAACTGGGATATGAAGAGTCTAGACGGTTACAGAAACTTCTGTAACAAGATCTGGAATGCATCTAGATTCGTACTTATGAACGTAAGTGCAATGAATCTGACCAAGCCAAATCCTGAATATCTATCTGTTGCAGACAAGTGGATCAGATCAAAGATGCGCAAGGCAATTGAGAATGTAACTTCATCAATCAACGCATTCAGATTCGATCAGGTAGCTAACAATATCTACGAGTTTATCTGGAACGAGTACTGCGACTGGTATCTGGAGTTTACTAAGGCAATTCTGAAGTCTCCAGAAGCATCAGATTCACAGAAGAATGCTACTGCATACACTCTTGTAGAAATTCTTGAAGCTGTAATGAGATTAGCTCACCCTGTAATGCCATTCCTGACTGAGACAATCTGGCAGCAAACTGCTCCTATGATTGGCAAGTTAAACTCAGACAAGACCATTATCACTGCAAAATTCCCTGTTGCAGAGGATTTTGATAATGATGATAAGGCAGAAGCAGATATTTCATTCATTCAGGAAGTTTCAACCATTATCCGTAACCTAAGAGCAGAAATGAAGGTTGCTCCTTCAGTAACTCTTGCTCCTATGATGCGTGGTGCAAACGAGAATGAGAAGAAGTGTGCTTTAGATAATTTCGTCTTCATGCAGAATCTTGCAAACATCGAAATGATTAAGTTTGTTGAGGCAAATGAAGAAATTCAGCCTTGTACTTCTAAGCCAATTGGTAATGCAGAAATTCTGATTGCTATGAAGGATCTGATTAACAAGGATGAAGAGATTAAGCGTCTAAAGGGCATGATCCAGAAGCTTGAAGCAAATATCAAGTCAGGCGAAAGCAAGCTTTCAAATGAGGCATTCGTTTCAAAGGCTCCTGCAAAGATTATCGAAGGTGCTTAGGCTCAGTTAGAGCTGAACAAGACTCAGCTTGAAAAAGTTGTTGCTCAGCTTCACGAGATCGAGAATCTTTAATAATAAATAAACCAATAATAAATTAAAAAGCCCCACTATGTTTTATACTGATCAC
>JAGDBH010000207.1 GCA_017959135.1 Succinivibrio sp.
GGTATGCCCGATGTAGTAAAAGCATGGATTAAAAGCCATGATTATGAAGAAGTTGAAGAAATCCAGAACGAAATACTTAGTGATTACGCAGATGATTTCTCGAAACATGCACCTATTTCAGAGTTTCCGAAGAGACGCTTGGTATGGGAATCAGTGCCAGTTCAGTTAGCAAAAGAAAATAACAAATTTGTATTCTCACATGTTAAGGAAGGAAAAAGAGCAGCAGATCTTGAAAATGCACTGCAGTGGCTAAATGATGCAGGACTCATAAAAAAAACAGAACTTGTTGAAACTCCTGAACTACCATTATCCGGATTTACAGATAAGACATATTTTAAAGTCTATTTTTCAGACATTGGTTTATTACGTGCCAAATCTAAAGTTTCTCCTGAAACAATAATCAACGAAACAGAGCAATACAGGAGATACAAGGGGGCATTTACCGAGAATTACGTTTTAACCGAACTTATTTCCAAAGGAAAGGAACCATATTTCTGGCGTTCAGGCAACACCGCAGAAGTAGATTTTCTTTATGAGCAAAACGGTAATATCATCCCTGTCGAAGTTAAGGCTGCAGACAACACTCAAGCAAAAAGCTATAAACAGTACTGTAAAAAATATACACCTGCAAAGGGAATAAAACTGTCACAGAAAAACATAGGAGAGAATCTGTGTGAAAGTACGCATACATTCAGCATTCCTCTCTATCTTGCATGGAATATTGATGCATACTAGAGTACAGTATTAGTTCGTTTGAAATTGAATCTCACAGCGATTCCCAAAAATAACGAGCCGCTAAATCAGATAGAAATCAACTACAGAAGGTTAGCCTTAGGGAACTCCTGCTTACATTTTCTGGCTTCGCTGATATCTATACTTGTCAGCATTGCCTGCTCTTTGGTGTCTGATAATGAAATGATTTTTCCATATGGAGAAATCACCATGGAGTTACCAAGTCCTTCCATGTCATGACCAACATCTCCGGTCTGATTGCAGACCACAAAGAATGCCTCATTATCATACGCTCTGGTCTTAGCCATAGACTGCCAGATATCTTCAAGAGACTTTCTCTGTTCAGGATCAGATATCATTATTGAAGGAAAAATCCAGGCTGTAGGAAGAACAATCAGCTGAACCTGCTGTTTAAGAAACTCATTAAAGAGCATTGGATATCTAATATCAAAGCAGATCCCCATACCGGTTTTTGCAAAGTCAAAATCAACAGTACAGATTTCATTTCCTGCTGTAATGCTGCTACCTTCAGCTCCTCCAAAATAATTGAACAGGTGAATCTTATCGTAGACTTTCAGAATATTGCCACGTCGGTCGATTGCAAAGGAGGAGTTGTAGTATCTGCCATCAGTTTTCTGTCTTACAACAGAACCTGCGATAAAATTGGTATTGTATTCACTGGCAAGTGCTCTTACCTCATCTAAGACATAGCCGCCGTTTTCATCAATCTCAGGCTTTAGATAATCAATACTTGTGGCAAAGAACTCTGGTAGAACTACCAGATCAAGAGGCTGATTTCTGTAGGAAGACAGAAATGACTTTACCTTCTTAAGGTTTTCATCAATCTGTCCTAGTTCTGACTGCATCTGAATCGTTAGAATATTTGCCATTTGCTGATCCTTATCTTAAAAAATAATCTGCGTTAGATATTCGGAAAAAATAATAGTAAACCTCACTCTTTAATTTGTTAAAAGAAAACAAAACTTTCTTTTAAGTGCACTGTTTTGTTCTTATTGACGTTATGGTAACTATTAAAGATAATATCCACTCAGATAAATCCTTTAACAAATTAAAGGCTAAAA
>JAGDBH010000208.1 GCA_017959135.1 Succinivibrio sp.
ACCGCATAAAATAAGGGGTTAAACCACTTAAACACAGGATCCGAAGCAGTAAAAAGAAAAGAAAAAGAAATTAATTAAATTAAACAAAGAATAAAGAGAAAAGCAAAATAACAAAAAACTGTCTCTAAAAAATGACTAAATAATCAAAAAACATTAAAATGCAGTCAATTTTTAGAAAACCTTCAATAATAGTTCAAAGAGGCCTTTATGTTTTACCATGAAACTTTTGATGTAATAGTAGTAGGTGGTGGTCATGCAGGTATAGAAGCATGTACGGCAAGTGCAAGAATGGGCTTAAAAACCTTATTACTTACGCATAATCTGGAAACACTCGGACAAATGTCCTGTAATCCAGCGTTCGGTGGTTTAGGTAAGGGCCATCTTATAAAAGAAATTGATGCCTTAGGAGGCGTTACTGCGCGGGCAGTAGACCTTGCAGGCATTCAGTTCAGAACACTGAATTCGTCAAAAGGTCCTGCTGTAAGAGCAACAAGAGCTCAAACCGACCGTGTTCTATATAAAATGGAAATAAGGAAGATTTTGGAAAACTATCCTAATCTGACACTTTTCCAGCAGCCATGTACTGACTTATTAATGGAAGGTGATACTGTAGCAGGTGTTGTCACTCAGGCCAATATAAAAATAAAAGGTAAGGCTGTCGTACTTTGTAACGGTACATTCCTTAACGGACTAATTCACATTGGTTTAGAACATTACTCAGGCGGAAGAGCAGGTGATGCCGCAAGCATTGCACTATCTCAGAGGCTTCACGAACTTAATCTCCGTATGGGCAGACTTAAAACCGGAACTCCATGCCGCATTGACAAGAGAACCGTAAACTTTGAAAAAATGCAAAAGCAGCTGCCTGATGCCGTAATTCCGGTATTCTCATACTTAAGTAAACCTGAAGATCACCCTCAGCAGGTTTGCTGTTACATAACACATACAAATGAAAAAACACATGACATCATAAGAAAGAATCTGGACAGAAGTCCTTTGTACTCCGGTGTTATTCATAGCATCGGACCTAGATACTGTCCATCAATCGAAGATAAAATCATGAGATACCCAGATAAGGATTCTCATCAGATCTTTATTGAACCTGAAAGTCTTTACACAAACGAACTATATCCTAACGGTATATCAACCAGTCTTCCTTTTGATGTTCAGGTGGATATGGTTCATTCCATGAGTGGTCTGGAAAACGCAGTATTAGTAAGACCGGCATACGCAATAGAATATGATTTCTTTGATCCTAGGGATCTGAAAGAAAACATGGAAAACAAATGTATTAAGAATCTTTTCTTTGCCGGTCAGATAAACGGTACCACAGGCTATGAAGAAGCTGCTGCTCAAGGCTTGCTTGCTGGTATCAACGCAGGTTTAAGAGTACAGGGAAAAGAATCATGGTGTCCGAAGAGAGATGAGGCTTACGTTGGGGTGCTGATGGATGATCTTTGTACACTCGGTACCAATGAACCTTATCGTATGTTCACCAGCCGTGCTGAATACAGACTCCTTCTCAGAGAAGATAACGCCGATATCAGACTTACACCTAAGGGTAGAGAATTAGGTCTGGTAGATGATGTTCGTTGGAAATTCTTTGAAGATAAAATTGAGATGATTGAAAAAGAAAAACAGCGTCTGAAAGATACCTGGATTGGCCCGGGCAATGCTATAGCCAATAAGTTAAACACTATTCTAAAAACACCTATAAGCAAGGAACAGTCCTTATTGGAAATTTTACGCAGACCAGAAGTTACTTTTGAAAATATGATGAAAACTGCCGAGCTTGAACCTATAGCAACTAATGAGCAGGCATCATCTCAGGTTGAGATTCAGGTTAAGTACGAAGGTTATATTGATCATCAGCAGGATGAGATCGATAAGCAGAAGAAAAATGAAAACACTTATCTGCCTTTGGACTTTGATTATAACCAAATTCCGGGATTGTCTAAGGAAGTCATTTTTAAACTCAATGATTTTAAGCCTGAAACAATAGGTAAAGCTTCTAGAATTTCAGGAATTACACCGGCCGCAATTTCAATTCTTTTGGTTCATTTAAAGAAAATCGGGTTGTTGGGTGTCAAAAACAGTTAGGATTACAAATGGCAAGATTGGAAGAAAAGCTTGATAAAGGGTTAAAGCATATTAATATCGACATTCCAACTGAACAAAAGGAATTACTGCTTAATTTTATTAAGCTGATGGATAAGTGGAATAAAACCTATAATTTGACTTCTGTTAGAGATGTTGAGCAAATGATTGATAAGCATCTCATTGATTCCCTGGCTGTTTCTAAATTCTTAGACGGAGTAAATTTCATTGATGTAGGTACGGGGCCTGGGTTACCGGGTATTCCTCTTGCAATAATCAATCCGGATAAGAATTTTTATCTGCTCGACAGTCAGAGTAAGAGAATCAATTTCATTAAACAGGTAAAAAGGGAATTTAATATAAAAAATATATTTCCTATTCTTGGCAGATGTGAAAATTTTGAGAACAGTCAACCAAATCAGATTCACTTTGATGGTATACTGAGTCGCGCTTTTGCATCTCTTAAAGACATGCTTATGCTTTGTGGAAACATGGCTGACGAAGATACTAAATTTCTGGCTCTGAAAGGTCAGGCTGATTCAACTGAACTGTCAGAAATAGACGCCAATTACAAAATAATCAGTATTAATAAATTAAACGTTCCACAAAATCTCGGTGAAAGACACTTAATCGTTATAGGGAAAAAATAATTAATGGGTAAGATAATTGCTTTTGCCAATCAAAAAGGCGGAGTTGGCAAAACCACCAGTTGCGTTAATCTTTCTGCTTCTTTAGCTACCCAGAAAAAAATACTTCTGGTAGATTTGGATCCGCAGGGAAATGCCACAATGGCCAGTGGAATTTCCAAGTTTGACATCGAAAAGAATGTATACAACATTCTTATGGAAGGATCCGATGCTGAAAATGAAATACTGACGGAAACAACAGGCGGCTATCATATCATTCCAACGAACAGTGATCTTACCGCTGCAGAAGTAGGTCTGATGAATTTCTATGCGAGAGAAAGTCGTTTAAAAAAAGCTTTGGATGAAATTAAAAACAGATATGACTATATATTCATTGACTGTCCTCCTGCACTGAATCTTTTAACCGTCAATGCTTTATGTGCTGCAGATTCGATAATTGTTCCTATGCAGTGTGAATATTTTTCACTGGAAGGTTTATCAGCACTGACAGATACAATTAAACAGATAAAAGAAAACATTAATGAAAAGCTTAAAATCGAAGGTATTTTAAGAACCATGTTTGACGGCAGAGCCAGACTTGCCACTGAAGTCTCAGACGATTTAATAGAACATTTCAAGGACAAGATTTATAAAACCATCATTCCGAGAAACATTAAATTGGCTGAAGCTCCGAGTTACGGAAAACCGGCACTGTACTACGATAAATCATGTCTTGGTACAAAAGCTTATCTTGCATTGGCAGGAGAGTTTCTGAATAATCAGGAAAAGAGTAATTGTAATTAACTAACTTTAATTGGACGGACAAATGGGCGGTAAACTAGGTAAGGGACTTGGCTCTTTACTTCAGAACAATAATTCCGAAACTGAATTTAAAGTAAAAGATGTCATGCATGATAATGGTAATGAATTAAAGCAGCTTGACATCAATTTCCTGACTCGGGGAAAGTATCAGCCTAGAAAAGACATGGATCCTGAATCTCTGACTGAATTGTCGGAATCAATTAAGCAGCAGGGGTTGATTCAGCCTATTATTGTAAGAAGAATAGGGGATCATGTTTATGAAATCATTGCCGGGGAAAGAAGATGGCAGGCAGCCAAACTGGCCGGCCTTAACACTGTTCCATGTTTGGTTAAGGAACTGACCGACAGAAATGCCATGATCATTTCTCTCATAGAGAATATTCAGAGAGAGGATTTAAATATCATGGAAGAAGCAGAAGGTCTGAATCGCCTGGTGAATGAACTCAGTCTTACTCATGAGGCGGTGGCTGATATTTTGGGTAAATCAAGATCTTCTGTTACCAATCTTCTCAGATTAAATTCTTTAGCTGAAAAAACCAAGGAACTACTCAGATCCGGTGATCTTGAAATGGGGCACGCAAGGGCTCTTCTGTCACTTCACGGCGAAATACAGGAGAATACAGCTATTTCCGTTGTTCAACGCGGTTTGACGGTGAGAGAGACTGAAAAACTGGTTAAAGAGCTTCTTAATCCTAAAGAGAAGAAGGAAAAAACAATTGATGCCGGTTTTGAACAGTTGAAAAGCCGTTTTTCAGAAAGATTCTCTAATCTTAATGTTAAATGCATAAGCTCAGGAAGCAATAAGGGTAAGTTTGTTCTGTCATACAGAAATGCTGATGAATTGGAGAAAATAAAAATTCTTATTGGCCTATAAAATTTGATTTTTTTGATTTTTTGCACTAAATTATAGACAGAGTGATTAGAGAAAAATCTATTTTTGGGATATATCAATGCGCTGTAAAGCAGGTAACGATCGGGTTTTTCAAATAGTCAGGGGGACCTTTATAACCAATTTTTTGGTTGCCGTTATCTTTACATCGATCTGTATTGTCATCAATCGGTATTTCTTAATTGACAGTTTTGAAAAGGTTCTTATATCCACAGCTCTTGGCAGCGGTGTGTATCTTATGGCCTA
>JAGDBH010000209.1 GCA_017959135.1 Succinivibrio sp.
AAAGTAGGCTCTGTCTTTGAAAGATCACCAAAAGGACCACTCAGGGTTACACTAGGTTTCTGAGGAGTCTTATCTGCATTTATACCAGATTGAGGCTTCTGAGTATTAACTGTATCAAATACAGATTTAGTTCCTGAGGTTCTTAAATCCTCTTCCTCACTCTTTTCATCCTCTGAACGAGGCTTGTTGGTAATTCTGTCAATTACATATCCTGCAAGCTCACCGATCTTGTCGCAGTACCACAGAGGAGATTTGGTGGTGAACAGGAATAGACCGATTAAAGTCAGCAGAATAGGAATAAAGGTTGCAATCTGTGATGGCAGAAGCTTGTGAAGATAGATTGTAAAGAAATCGCCAAGAATACCGCCGGCACCAATCTGGGCATCAGATGAAACTGATGAAAACAGAGCGCAGCAGCCGATAACCAGCAGATTAAATCCTAATATAAGAGTTCCGATTATGAAAAAGTCCACATCCTTTATAGAAACCTTTTTCATAAAAATCTTATAACCGATGTAAATGATAACAAGAGGAAATAAATAGGTTACATTACCGAAATAGTCAAAGATAACTCCCCAGAAAGTATCCTGAGAGTTGGAAATAAAAGGAGATGAGCTCTGCTCTGGTAAAAGTTCTCCATTCATTGCATTCACTGAAGAATTTCTGAATGAAATCAATGAGCAGATGCAGATAAAACTAATCAGACAGGCAATTGCGAATAAAACCTTACGTACCATACCTACTGGTTTTGAAAAACTCGTCCCGTTAAATGGGCGAAACTGCATTTTAGCCTCCGCAATGAAATATTTGTCTATCTAAAAAGTATTGTATTTTCTTGTGTATATCTTGAACTTCACAATGTTAGCACTTATCGTAACTGCGTTCAATTTGAGAAAAATTAGAATGAGAGAGCATTCACTCACAATCCGCTTTTTTTTCGATTTTTTTAAAAACATGGAATAAAAAATCAGGATGAGTATAATTACCTCTGAAAAAATTAGAACAAAAACTACGAATTATTATGATCAATATTGTTTTATATCAGCCAGAAATGCCTGGCAATGCGGGCAACATCATCAGACTGGCAGTTAACTGCGGAGCCAAGCTTCATTTCATCGGACCTTTAGGATTTTATCTGGACAACGAACGTCTTATGAGAGCAGGTCTTGATTACCACGAACTATGTAATCTGACCGTTCACGTCAACTTTCAGACCTTCATGGAAACCCAGAAACCAAAGCGTCTTATTGCCTCAACCTCAAAGGCACACCTGTCGCACGTGGATTTTAAATTCCAGGACGGAGACTATGTAATCTTCGGTCGTGAAAAGGAAGGTCTTGCCGATGAGGTATACAACGTTGTTCCACAGGAACACAGAATTAAAATACCTATGGCTCCAAACAGCAGATGTCTGAATCTGTCAAACTCAGTGGCCGTTGTAGCTTACGAGGCCTGGAGACAGCTGGGTTTTGAAAATGCACTTGTGTAAAATTTACGACATTTTCGCAATATTCTGATAATATATACCGCTCAGATAACAAACATTACAACAGAGGAAATTTAAGTTGCTTGATACACTTGTAGGATTTTTTGGAGAATATGGATATATTGCAGTTTTTGCATGTTTGATTCTCTGCGGTCTGGGTGTACCTGTTCCAGAGGACATCACACTTGTTTCAGGTGGTGTTATCTCAGGTCTTGCGCTGGCAAATCCTCATGTTATGTGCGCAATCGGTCTTGCCGGTGTTCTTGCTGGTGACAGTACAATGTTCCTTGCAGGAAGAATCTTCGGTTACCGAGTTCAGAGACTTAAATTTTTCCGTAAGGTTGTAAGTCCACAGAGATTCTCTCAGATTCAGAAAAAGTTCAAAAAACACGGTCTGGGCTTACTGTTCGTAGCAAGATTTCTTCCAGGTCTACGTTCCCCTATCTACCTTGTTGCCGGAATGAGTCATCGTATCTCATACCTGACCTTCATCGTTATGGATGGACTTGCAGCATTGATTTCAGTTCCAGTCTGGATTTACCTAGGATACTTCTTTGCAGATAACCTGGATATCCTGATGGAGTACGTTCACGATGTACAGAAGGCAATCTTCCTGGCATTAGGACTTCTGGCTGTAATTATCGCTGTCATCTATTTCAAGAAAAAGTTCCACTCAAAGATGCAGGACGAAAAGACAGAGGAAATAAAAGACAAGACTGTTTAGGTCTTATCTTTTAGCCAGCATTTTCAGATCAGATGTTCCTTACTGCTGATTGTTAAGAAATTTGTCAATCTTACCTGCTCTTATAAGCTCAAGCATAATATCAGCAATCTTAGGATCAAACTGAGCCCCCTTGCCCTTCTCTATCTCATTCATAACACGTTCTAGCTGAAGCTTGTCTCTGTACACTCTGTTTGCAGACATGGCATCAAAGGCATCAGCAACAGAAATGATTCTGCCGATAATAGGAATCTCCTCTCCCTTAACTCCAAGAACATATCCCTTTCCATCATACCTTTCATGGTGATATTTGATACCGTCAGCAAGATTATCAATAGATTTGAAATTCTTCAGAATCTCAGCTCCAATCGTTACATGAGATTTCATGATCCCGTATTCTTCATCTGTCAGACGTTCCGGCTTATTCAGGATTCTATCAGGGATACCAATCTTTCCGATATCATGCAGCAGAGCAATTTTTCTCAAATTACTGCATTCCTTATCTGTAAAGCCAAGCTGTTTTGCAATCATTACAGAATACTCGGCAACTCGTACTGAATGACTCTTGGTTCTAGGATCTCTTGCATCCAGTGCCTGAGCAATGGTCAGAATGGTCTCATCGCCCATTTTGATCTGCTGTTCTGCCAGTTCCAGAAGATGCTGTTTCTCATCAATAACCTTCTGCATGATAAGTTTTACAAAGAAGAAGGTGAAATAAGCTATTATCAGGCAGGAAACCAGCACAAAATATATAACGAAAATCTTACTGTCGTAGAAAGCGTAGTCCTTTGAGAAAGGAAATCTTAAAACATCAGATTTTCTTTCATGTTTAGAGTTAAACAGAGCCATTGTGAAGACGTAATTGCCAGGAGCAAGATTAGTGTAGTTAACCTGGGAAAAATCTTTAAGTCTTGTATAGGTAAAAC
>JAGDBH010000210.1 GCA_017959135.1 Succinivibrio sp.
CCAGTACATTTGAAAACTCGTTAAGAGCTGATGCGCAGTCCTCAATAGATGTTCCGTCGGAAATATGCTCCTCATCCTTGCCGGAGAATGAAACATAGGCAGGAACATCAAGCTTCAGATCATCAATAGCGCCTAATATTGCCAATGCTTCGGTAAGGTTTGGAATAGTCTCGCAGGCAAAGAGATCTGGCGATGCAGAAGCAAGAACAGCAAGGCGTTCCTTATGGAATAACTTCAGCTCATCCAGGCCAATCTTATAATCACCACGGTACTCGGAACCATCAGCAAGATAAGCTCCATAAGGACCAACGGATGCAGCTACAAGAGGCTTCTGTCTTTTTGAAGAGTCAAAATCAGAAGAATTCACAAACTCATCACGAGCCTTAACTGCAAGATCAACCGATAAAGCAATCAGAGCGAGTGCCTTATCCTTATCAATACCTTTTTTCGCAAATCCCTCCACAGTAGCCTGATAGCTTGAGGAGATAATGATATCTGCTCCTGCCTTTAAATACATGGAATGAACCTTCTCAATCATATCTGTATGATCAATCAGTGCCAGAGCAGACCATAGAGGATCTTTGATATCCAGACCGAGACGTTCAAGCTCGGTTGCAAAAGCTCCATCCACAACAACAAACTTCTGTCTGTTTAAATAGCTGTTAAAATCAATCATTATTCTTTCTCCTCAGCTTTTCTGCAGTCAAAAGATACTACAGGTGGATTCTCTCCCCTCTCCTGTGCAGGCAGGAAACGCTTGTAGAAATCATCAAAGATTCTGAAGATTTCCTTGTGCTTAGCTGCAATAATGAACAGAGTTATAGCCACGTACACAGCAGATAGGATATCGGTTAAAGCC
This sequence comes from Succinivibrio sp., assembly GCA_017959135.1. Taxonomy (GTDB): domain Bacteria; phylum Pseudomonadota; class Gammaproteobacteria; order Enterobacterales; family Succinivibrionaceae; genus Succinivibrio. The sequence goes on from JAGDBH010000210.1 coordinate 860, forward strand.
CATAGAATATCTGCCTGAACATTGTAGAAAATCACACAAGGGATCAGATAGTAGATCTTGTAGAAGCTCATCATCTTTTTATTGGTAGAACTGTCACCAAAGGCATAGTTAACTGACTTCTCACAGGTATAGTACATACCGATTATAGTTGTCCATGCAAGAACCGCTACAGCAATTGCAGTAAGTTTACCACCGATTTCACCGTATACACTTGTGAAGGCTATGGTTGTAAGAGTACTTGAGGTAGCCTCTGAGGTGTAATAGGAACCAGTCAGAATAATGGTAAAGGCAGTAATGGAACAGATAATCATGGTATCCAGGAATACTTCACCAAATCCCCAGATAGACTGACGTACAGGGTGATCGGTGATAGCACTGGCGTGGGCAATCATGCCATAGCCGGTTCCGGCATCATTTGAGTAGATACCACGGGCTACACCATACTGAATGGCATCCTTTACAGTAGCGCCGGCAAAGCCGCCAACAGCTGCGGTTGGAGAGAAAGCACTTACGATAATAAGTTCAATTACACCAGGAATTTCCTTAAAGTGAAGAATAATCACACCAAGGCCCATCAGAATATACAGCATGGACATGATAGGAACTGCCTTTGACATCACTGCAGAAATACTGCGAAGACCGCCCCAGATTGTAAGCAGACAGGTAACACCGATGATAATCACGGTTACAAGTCCTGACAGACCAAAAGCTTCCTTTACAGAACCAACCACAGCCTCAGTCTGAACACAGCAGGTCCAGGGACCTAGAATAAAACAGAACAGAGCAAGTACAACAGCTCCTTTCTTCCAGCCAAATGCATTTTTTAGAGCGAATGAACGATCACAGACATATTCATCCATAGAGTTTTTGTAGTGCTCACGGAAACGCTGTCCGATAATAATCTCACAGGCTTTGGTGGACATACCGAAAAATGCAGAGAACCACATCCAGAAAAGAGCACCAGGACCACCACTTACAATCGCGGTTGCAACACCACTGATGTTACCAGTTCCGAGGGTGTTGGCCAGAGCTGTACAGGCAGCCTTAAAGCCAGAAATTGTTCCATGTCCGGAAGACTTCTTCTCAAACATTCTTCCGTATGTATTCCTGATATTGAAAAGAAATCTGAACTGGTATCTGAAGCGAAAACGAAGAGTAAGAATAATACCGGTACCGATCAGGATGACGGTCATGCCTGTACCCCATAGAATGTCATCTAGGGCATACAGAAAATTTGCAATACTTTCCATATAAGGTGTCCTTATGAGTTTTTTTGTATTCAGATTTTAAACAGATTGGAAATGAAATTGAACAGTTATCAGTGAAATTGGAGCAAAAGCTCTAAAAATAAGCACAAAAAGCTAAAAAAAGACGAAAAAATGAAATTTTTTGCATAAAAAAAGACCTCCGAGGAGATCTTTTTCAAAATAGAAACCATAATACTAAACTTTTTCAGGATAGCCGTATACCTTGTAGAATTCCTCTGCAAACTGCTCCAGACGATCCTCTTCAATTGCCTTTCTGATATCAGCCATAAAGTGCTCATAGAAATGCAGATTGTGAATGGTGTTCAAGTGAGCACCTAAAATCTCATGGCACTTGTCTAAGTGATGTAGATAAGCCTTTGAGTAGTTTCTGCAGGTATAACATGTGCACATCTCATCAAGAGGAGAAGTATCCATTGCATACTTGCTGTTTCTGATTCTTACAATACCGTTAGAGGTGAACAGATGAGCGTTGCGGGCATTTCTTGAAGGCATTACACAGTCAAACATATCAACACCATTCAACACGCCCTGAAGAATATCCATAGGAGTACCTACACCCATAAGATATCTTGGTCTGTCCTCAGGCATGATAGGAGCAATGTGAGATAGAGCCTTGTACATAACAGGCTTTGGCTCACCTACAGCAAGACCGCCGATAGCATAACCGTCAAAACCGATGTCGGTTAAGCCTTTTAAAGACTCTTCACGTAAAGCTTCATCAGAACCGCCCTGAATAATACCAAACAGAGAATTCTTGTTGCCAAGACGGTTAAACTCATCCTTTGAACGCTTTGCCCAGCGCAGAGACAGTCTCATGGCTCTTGCCATTTCCTCACGAGGAGCAGGCAGACCGATACACTCGTCAAACTGCATAACAATGTCAGAGCCCAGATCATACTGAATCTGCATTGAAATCTCTGGAGACAGGAAAAGCTTTGATCCGTTGATTGGATGTCTGAACTTTACACCTTCCTCGGTAACCTTTCTGATATCAGAAAGTGAGAATACCTGGAAACCGCCTGAGTCAGTAAGAATAGGCTTCTTCCAGTTCATAAAATCATGTAAATCGCCATGAGCTCTGATTACATCAGTACCTGGTCTTAACCACAGATGGAAGGTATTGCCAAGAAGGATATCAGCACCGATTTCCTCAACATTCTCAGGGCGCAGGCCTTTTACAGTACCGCAGGTACCTACAGGCATGAAAGCAGGGGTTCTGACAACACCTCTGTCAAACACCATCTGACCTAAACGGGCCTTACCGCATTTTTTCTTTAATTCAAACTTCATAAAGGTCCTCTAGTTTTTTGCTGATGGAGGAAGATCCTCATCTGCTTTCGGATTCTTGGTTATGAACATGCAGTCTCCGTAGCTGAAGAACTTGTATTTGTCTGCAACGGCATGCTTATATGCATTCATTGTCTTCTCATAACCAGCAAATGCACTTACCAGCATAATCAGAGTTGACTCTGGCAGGTGGAAATTGGTTATAAGAGCATCTACAACCTGATATCTGTAACCAGGATAGATAAAGATTGAGGTGTCATTTGAGAAAGGGACAATCTCATCAGCACTGTTCTGTGACTTTGCAAAGGTTGCTGCTGACTCAAGAGATCTTACCGCAGTAGTTCCGACAGCAATCACTCTGTGACCTGCCTTATGGGTTGCAATTACCGCATCAGCAACCTCTTTGGTCAGGTGAACAAATTCCTTGTGCATATGATGCTTTAGAATATCGTCCTCTCTTACCGGCTGGAAAGTACCAGCACCAACGTGCAGAGTAACGAAGGCCATATTCACACCGTATGCCTTTAAATCCTCAAGCTGTGCCTCATCAAAATGAAGACCTGCAGTTGGAGCTGCAACAGCACCAGGATTTTTTGAATAGACAGTCTGATAGCGCTCTCGATCAAGAGTTTCATCAGGACGGTCAATATATGGAGGAAGAGGAATGTGACCTACAGCGTACAGAATATCTAAAAGAGACTTTCCGCCTACAGTTTCAATCTTGAACAGATCACCTTCACGGCCGATAACATTAACCTCATAACCGCCGTCAATGTGCAGAACAGCTCCAGTCTTAGGAGCCTTGCTTGCTTTGATATGGGTCAAGGCACAGGTTTCTGAGATGATTCTTTCAATCAGAAACTCAATCGCGCCGCCGGTATCCTTTTTGCCGTACATTCTGGCAGGAATAACCTTGGTGTCGTTAAATACAAGCAGATCGCCAGGTTGTAAAAAGTTTTTTAAATCATAAAAATGCTGATCTGAAAGCTTACCGTCAGAACCGTCAAGACACAGCATTCTGCATCCGGTTCTCTGCTCTGATGGATAATCTGCAATTAGATTTAAAGGTAAGTCAAAATTAAAATCACTTCTTAACAACTTCGTATGTCCTCAAAAAAACTTGTGAGTATTGTATCATTTTTGAGCACAAAGACTAGTTTTTATAGCTTTCTTTTGCTTTAAAAAGCGATTTTTTTCGAGTTATACCGGAATAAAATTAGCAGGTTCAAAAATTTCTTCCATCTTTTTGTCAGGAAAATCTGTCACCATACTGCGGTAGTTTCTAATGACCTTGAACCAGGTATCACAGATACTGATAAAGGACTCCATTTCACTGTAAAAGATTTCATTATCCAGAGCTCTGCAGGGGATCACCTTGCAAAGAGCAAAATGATCATTCTCACTGTTTAAACTCAGTGTGGCACCAAAGGTAGAGGTGTACAAATGATTAGCCTCAAGCATCATTTTGTACAGATGCTCAAGCTGTTCAGCCGGAGGAGTACCCAGATCGCCGGAGATGACGATCTGGTCAATTTCAGACAGAGCACTAATGGTCACAACAACATCATCAGCCTGGAAGGAGCATGAATTTGCGTTATCCAGCTCCAGTTCTATTCCCAGTTTTTCACCGAAAGCCCTGATTATTTCAACACATTCCATGTTACATATTCCGTTATAAACCTAAAACATCGTTGTAGATCGCTTCGCCCAGCTTATCAATATCCTCAGCGGTAATAGGTCTTACCACAGGCTTACCGTTCTCTTTAAGCTCAGTGTACTCCATTCTTCCAGTATTCTCATTTTCTTTTGCTACGATAACGGTAGCATTTTTTCCAACTAATTTGTC
>JAGDBH010000211.1 GCA_017959135.1 Succinivibrio sp.
ACCATACCTGATTTTCAGATGATCCTATAATTTTAATTAGGTGCGGTTCATTAGAGTTATACCAAGAATGAGCACAACGATATTCTCCTTTAGTCGTCAGGAAAACCAGTCTGTACTGACGGTTATTTTCTGGCTGTATTTCTGAAGCAGATTCTCTGTTCCTAACAAAGAAAAACAGTCGGAGATTATTATGGAGAAGAAGTTCTGCGAACTACAAAAAAAATGCATGATTAATAACCAATGAGTTATTTCTTCTATTCCAATTAGCATAATACTGTTAGAATAAACTTAGATAATTAAACATTAAAAGATTACTGATTAGCTGAAAGTATTTAGGTATGAAAATTATAGAAAAAGCGGTAGCTGGTGTGGCTATCTGTTACTCGATTTTCCTATCGACTGCAGTGGCTGAAATCATCGGCATATCCTTCCCGAATTACTCCAGGGACTCCTGGCTTATACAGGGTCAGTACCTGCAGGACTATCTTGAAGAAGATGGTTATGGTGTTTCATATATGCTTGCTGATAACGTTAAAAGTCAGATTAACGATATCAGGAGCATGATAGATAATGGCTGTGAGATTCTGGTAGTAGCCTCCATCGAAGATAAAGCTCTCTCTAAGGTTCTGGATGAGGCAAAACAGAAAAACATCACAGTAATTGCCTACGAAAAACCAATCATGAACTCCGACGCTGTGGATTTTTATGTAACCTTCGATCATTACTCAGAAGGAGTTAAAAAGGCACAGTATCTTGTGGAGAAATTTAAGCTTGATGAAAGAAAACGCAGACTGAATGTTGAATTTTTCAGTGGAGCAGCATCTGATATTGTCGCCAGAGATATTTATAATGGAGAAATGTCTGTTCTGGAGCCTTATTTTGATTCAGGTATTTTGGGATGTCTCTCATTTGAGACTGACTTTGAACAAACCTCAACCAGATACTGGAACGGTACTGCAGCACAGAAACGTTTAAGACACATCATCAGCCTCAGTCAGTACAGAAGACATAGCAAAAACAAGAATCTCGATATCATCATAAGTGAAGGTAATGATATTCCAGATGCTCTGAAGAGAACCCTAACCAGAGAATATGGCTACAGGAAGAATGAACTTCCTTTTATAACCGGTCAGGACTGCTCTGAAGAGAGTTTAACTCAGATTAAGAATGGCCAGCTGCCGATGTGCGTTTTTAAAGACACACAGACTCTTGCCTATATGACTAAAGTTGTCGTTGATCGTATCTCAAGTAATGGTTTTGTTACATTTCCAGAGAATTCATCATATTTTAACGGTGTAGATGATATTCCAACCTATAGTATTCCTGTATCGGTTGTAGATCGTAATAATGTAGACTCTTACCTGGCAGCAAAAGAAAAAGAGAAGAATCTTTCAGGCTCACTGAACCTGTGAAAAAAATAGATGAAATTTGCTCTTATCCATTCCAGAATGAGTCTGATGTGACAGGAGCAAATCTGTTTAAAGTTACGCTCTGAAGTTTAAAACACTATCTAAATCATCGACAATCTTTACATAAAGGTCATGATTACTGAAAAAATCTGACCAGATCTCTACTCTTTTGGTTGAGTTTGTATTCTGAACGGTCCAGTGTCCAAGGTTATTTCCATATTTCATGTCAGGATCATCGAAAATTCTGCGACCAATCTCTCCTCCACCATGTTTTTCGATAAGTTTCTCATCAAGGATTGCGCCCTGATCATCCTGAGGAAGAAAAAATCCATCCTTAAATAAGCCAAACAGTTTTAGGGTAATATCAATGGCAACATCTACAGGGAATGAACTTTTTTTCACGTTCTTCTGTAAAGCGTAAGATAGTTTTGCAAATCTCTGAGAAGGGCCATCTGCGGTATTGTTAATTTCTGAGTAGTCTTTCTCATCAATCGCACCATAATACTCAGACTTATGCGGCAACAGATAGGACAGGTATAATCTTTCCATTTTTAAGGATGGATACGTAGTTGTAGTTTTATGTTCAAAAGCCGTGCTTATACCATCAAAAAGCTCTCTTAATAACTTTTCGCAGGCAAACTGAATATCAGCATTGCTCTTATGCAGCTGGTCAATGTAAGGATCTATTACATAAAAAGCCAAGGCCTTTATACAGTTGTCATAACCGTTTTTGTAAAAGAATCTTTCTGTTTTAGATTTGTGAGCTCCCAGCAGATAATCCAGTATTCTCATGATCATCACATCCTAAAAAATTTAATTCTAATTAGGCAAAGGACTGTATTTAAAAAATTGCCACATAATAATAATTATAAGAATAAATTCATATTTTGTATGGTGCTGTTGTTATAATTATGTGAATGTCATTTTAAATTAAGAACTAGAATGAGACCTGAGGCAAATTACTGATTTTCTGTTGGAACAAAGGAATATCACAATACTTGCAGAGGTGTTTTTCTGCAAAGATTGTTGAGAAATATCATGCAAATAAAATTCACTTTCAAGAAAGGCTGTTTACAGTATCTCTCAGCCTTCAGTTACCTCACCTGAAAACCAGAGGTTTCCTCATCGAGAATTCAATATCAAAAAACATCACAATGAAGAGTCTTTAAATCGAAAAATAAACAAAAAAAAGATAGAATGAATCTATAACAAGAAAACAACTTACAGACATAAGCAAGCCATGAAAGATTCAATAGTATTTGTCGCTCCAAACTCCCATATAAACGCTCTGGCACAGAGTGTCGTTTCACAGCTGAACCTTAACATTCCTGTTATTGAAGCCTATGATTACAATGCTATTGAAGCTTTAAGAAAATATCCTTCCTGCCATATTGTAATAAGCCGAGGCGGAACTGCTAATTACCTCAAAGGAATCAAAGGTCTTACTGTAATTGATTTAACAGCATCTTTCTTTGAT
>JAGDBH010000212.1 GCA_017959135.1 Succinivibrio sp.
ACACTCCCTTGAAAATCACTTTTTTTTACTGACCGTCACACACATCTTTGACAGTTTTCTAAAAATCCACACTCTCAAATTCTCATAATTAATCCTTTATTTCAAACAGTTAAAATTTAATCTGTGTCAAATTTTTATAAAATATTTGTAGCTATATTATGGCAACATATTGTATAATATAGATATATCGTTATTTGTCCGGAGTAAATATGAAACTGTCCATCTCCAAAAGTAAAAATACGGTTATCTATTACGTTGCAGAATCTTACAGAAAGCCTAACGGTACTTCTTCTACCAGAACTGTTAAGAAAATAGGCTCTGAGGCAGAGCTTAGAGAGAAACTTGGAGATGGAGTGGATATTAAAGCCTGGTGTCAGGAGTATGTTCGTAAACTGACAGCAGATGCGAAAGCTCATAAGCCGGTTCCTGTTGAACTTTCTTTAATCCCGGATGTTCCCTACGAAAAGGATGTTATCCGTTCTTTCAATGTTGGCTATCTGTACCTGCAGAGAATCCTTTATCAGGAGAACATCGGACAGATGGTTAAGGAGATTAGGAGCAGACATTCCTTCCAGTTTAATCTGGAGAAGATTATCAGTGATTTAGTCTTTGCCAGAATACTTGATCCGTCCTCTAAGAAAAGATCCTATGATTACTGTCATTCTCTACTGGAAGCTCCTGATTATGAACTTCATGATGTCTATAGAGCACTTGATATTATTCATAAGGAAATGGATTTTATTCAGAGTTTCCTTTATCAGCAGAGTGTTAAGTGCAGCCAGCGTGATACCAGTGTACTTTTCTATGACTGTACTAATTTTTTCTTTGACATTGATGATGAGGATGAATTAAGACGTGTTGGCTTTTCTAAAGAACACCGTACCACTCCAATTGTACAGTTTGGTCTGTTTACCGACAGAAAGGGAATTCCTTTAGGTTTCAATGTATTCCATGGAGCTCAGAGTGAGCAGATTAGCCTTACTCCTTTAGAGCAGAAAATCATAGATGATTTCAATCTGCCTGATTCCAGACTGATTGTCTGTACTGATGCCGGACTTGCGTCATTTGACAACAAGGAATTCAACTCCAAAACTCATCTGATTAAGAAATCCTTAAACTGTATCACCACTGATTACATTACTATCAGACCATTAAAGAAAGCTGATACGGCTACTACCGAATGGGCTTTAAACCGTGGCCGTTCCCTGGCTTTAGAGCCAATCAGGGAAGATGAAAATCCTGAGAAGGTATATGCTGAAATTGAACGTACCGGATGGAGAACAGAAGGCAGCAGCAGAGTATTCTCCCTGGATGATATTGATGAGGATGATCCGGAAAACTACAACAGAATTTTTTATAAGGAGAAATATGTAATCATTACTCCTTCAGGTAATTCAAAAAATAAAGGCAAGGTTTTAGAAGAAAGACTGATTGTTACCTACTCAATCAAGTACAAGCACTTTATGCAGCATAAGCGACTGCTTACCCTGAATAAGGCCAGTCGTATGATTGCAGCTAAAAACAGTAAAAAGATTGATTTGAAGGTTTCTGATAATGTCAGAAAATTCATTAAGACTCAGACTGTTGATTCTAAAGGTAAAGCCATTACCGACAGTTCTAACAGGTATTCTCTTGATGAAGCGGCAATTGCAGATGATGCAAGATCAAATCCAATGAGTGCAACAACTGGTCCAATTATAATTGGTGGCATAATTTTATTTATCCAGCCACTTCCACAAAATTTGATTACAAGTGCAAGTATAACATAAACCAACCCTGCAAAAACTGAACCT
>JAGDBH010000213.1 GCA_017959135.1 Succinivibrio sp.
AAGGTAAGGTTATAAAACTAGAAAACTTCATGAACTGCAGAATCACTGTTTTAAACAATGATAATGAACTGCCTAAGGTTATTCTTGGAAATGGCATTGCCAAAAAGCTGAATCTTAAAACCGGAGATGAGATTAACCTCTCTGCAATCAATGCAGAAGTTGCCAACAATGGACTAAGCTCAGTTACAGTGAACACCTTCAGAATAGCAGGTATCTTTAAGACAGGCGGACAGATAGACGGTAACCTTGCATTTATAAATATCGAAAGTGCCAAGGAGATTTCAGGACTGTCTCATCCAAACACCTTCCATATTGGTGTAGACAACATGCTTAATGCCCGTGAAATCATTAACGAAGCTACAGCCTACGTTCGGGATGCGCATGATGTTTCTGTATGGATGGATACTCAGGGCAAGCTCTACTCCGACATTCATATGGTCAGAATGATCATGTACATAGCGATGATTCTGGTTATTGCAGTATCATGCTTTAATATTGTGTCCAACCTTATTATGGCTGTCAGTGAAAAGAGACACGAGATTGCAATTCTCATGACTATGGGAGCATCAAAGAAACTTATAGTCAGAAGCTTTACTCTGATGGGAGTTTTCTCTGCTGTAAGAGGCTGTATTTATGGAACAATTCTTGGCTGTACGCTCTCATACTTCACACCATTTGTAACCTCTCATTTCAAGCAGTGGTTCGGTATAGAGCTTTTAAATGAGGACATCTATTTTATTAACTATGTTCCATCAGAGCTTCAGTTCTTTGATGTGGCAATAGTTATATTCTGTGCCATTATGATGAGCTTCCTGGCATCTGTTTATCCTGCTAAAAGAGCTTCAAAGATTCAGCCGGCTCAGGAGCTGAACGTCTAACAGAAGGTAATAACAATGAACAAGGTTGTGCTGTATATTCACGGAAAAAACGGATCTCCAGACGAAAGTGAACACTACAGGACTCTGTTCAGGGATTACGATGTTATAGGACTCGATTACAAAACATTCACACCTTGGGATACGGGAAAGGAGATCCATTCCAAGGTAGAAATTCTCAAAGAAGAATACTCTGAAATAATTCTTATAGCCAACAGTATCGGGGCTTTCTTCTGTCTTCACGCCGACCTTAACAGCCAGATCTCAAAAGCCTACTTCATCTCTCCGTTAGTTGATATGGAAGGTCTTATCTGCAAAATGATGTCATGGGCTAATGTTACAGAAGCGCAGCTTGAAAAGGAAAAGATCATTCATACTGATTTTGGCGAAGAACTCAGCTGGGATTATCTGTGCTACGTGAGAGAGCACTCTGAAAAATGGAGTGTTCCTACTCATATTCTTTACGGAAGTAAGGATAATATCGTTTCAGAAGAATCCTTAAAGGCCTTTTCAAAGCAGACAAGCGCCAGCTTAACTGTTATGAGAAACGGAGAACACTGGTTTCATACTGAAGAGCAGATGAAATTCCTTGATGACTGGATTAGAGGTCATAGCTAGAGATGCTGACTGCATTCTTCCGTAAGTTTCAGAATCTTAATACATAGCCTCAATCTAAAATCATTAGTCAAAACAAAAACGGTACCGCAAGGTACCGCTTTAGTATTCTGATTTTGCTCTATTTTATTATAGAGTTCCGAAGATACGGTCTCCGGCATCACCTAAGCCAGGAACAATATAGCCCTTCTCATTCAGCTGCTTATCCTTGATACCGATGAAAATTCTGATATCAGGATGATCGTGAGTCAGACGGTCAATACCTTCCTGAGTTGCAAGTACGCATAGGAAGCTGATGTGCTTACAGCCACGCTTCTTTAACATGGTAATTGCTGCAGATGCAGAACCACCGGTTGCCAGCATAGGATCAACAACGAATACTTCTCTCTCCTCACAGTCCTGAGGCAGTTTGCAGAAATATTCAACAGGCTTTAAGGTTTCAGGATCACGGTATAAACCGATGTGACCTACCTTAGCTGCAGGCAGAAGATTTAAGATACCCTCAACCATGCCAAGACCTGCTCTTAGAATAGGTACAACGCATAATTTTGGACCAGCTAGTTCTTTTACAGTTGTCTTGCAGATTGGGGTTTCAATGTCTACGTCTACCAGCTCAAGATGTCTTGAAGCCTCGTAGCAGATCAGCATAGCAATTTCGCTGATCATATTACGGAATTCCTTGGTGCCGGTTTCTTTACGTCTGATAAAACCAATCTTATGCTGGATCAGAGGATGGTCCATAATAAATACATTTGATTCTGACATGAATATCTCTCTCTCTTTTTAGATACGATATTGATCGCGGGGAAATGACTTTCGTCACACGCATTGTATCAGCATATCCGGCAAAAAAAATATTATTTGCCGATATATGTAATACGTATACAAAAAAAATCCTGCTCTTAAAAAAGCAGGATCTTAAAAAAATTACTGTTCAGGTCTGAAAACCTTAACGTTGTGATAACCTTTTTCCTTCAGCTGTTTAGCCTGCATGGTGCTCATAACGCCCTGATCGCAGAATAAAGCATAGGTCTTTAACTGATCAAGATGCTGGAAATCACTGGCTGTCTTGTAGAACGGCATGCAGATAACTTCGTTATCAAAGCCGGTCAAAGGAGACTTCTCAACATCATCAGGAGCTCTTACATCTAAGATAACATCTGACTTTGACAGCTCATTGACAACCTCAATCTCAGTCTTAAGCTTGGAGGTATCATTTGGAATGTCGTTGATGTCCACAACCTTCATGGACTCAAAGGCCTTCTGAACCAGATCAGCGTCCATCTTTGCCTCTTCCTCTTCAACAAAGGTTGCAGTAGGACATACGTTTGGATGATCTGAAATTACACCACAGTACTCAGGCATTGATTCAGCAAAACCGATTGTTCCGATTTCTCTTGATTTATCAATAATATCCTGTTTATCTGCAGTAACCAGTGGACGCAGCAGTAAAACATCACAGACATCATCAATGTGATTCAGATTGCGTAGAGTCTGACTTGAAACCTGACCTAATGACTCACCGGTAACCAGAGCTTCAGCATCAAACTTCTTGGCAACCAGAGAACCTACTCTCATCATCATGCGCTTAAGAATTACACCTCTTACACCATGATGAGTTCTCTCCAGAATCTGACCTACAATAGGCTCAAATGGAATGGTTACAAAACGAACTCTGTGTGATGATGCAAAGCGATCCCAGATAAAATAGGCTTCCTGCTTAACACCGATCTCATGAGCGGTACCGCCCATGTTAAAGAACAGGTAATTAACTCTGCAGCCGCGGTGAAGTACGTTATAAGTTGAAACACCACTGTCAAAACCGCCTGAAATCAGGGAGAATACATCACCCTGAGAACCTACAGGATAACCGCCGATACCAAGATACTTCTCACCTGATAAATAAGCAGTCTGATTCTCAATCTCGATGTGAATCATAACCTCTGGGTTATCAAGACATACGCCCTTGTTAGGGAAAGCTGCCTTGAACTTGCCACCGATTACACGTTCTGCCTGCTGAGAATTGAACTCATGATTACCCTTGCGCTTGATTCTTACAGCAAAGGTCTTATCACAGATAGATGGACCAACCTTGTCCTTAATTGTTTCAAAAAGGTCATCAAGATTGGTGAATGGGTATTCGTTAACCTCCATGAAAGAGTGAATACCAGGAATTCTAGACAGCTCTGTAATTGCATGTTCCTTTGATACAGGATGTTCCTCATCATTGAATACAACGATGACCTTATCCCACTGAGCAAGTGCATTAACCTTGATGTTATGATGCTTGCAGACATTTACAATGTTCTGCTTAACAAGCTTAATCAGTCTGGTACGAACAGGCTTGCTCTTGATTGAAATTTCAGGGAACAGTCTAACAATAAATTTCATAGAAAACTCAAGTAATTAAATACGCAAAAGGCTCCATGCAATGGAGCCAGAAAAAATCACAAAGCGTAATTATTCGTGATCGTGCTTGTGGCAGTGACACTCGTGATCGCCATCTTCGTCATCATGGTGATGACCGTGACAGCACTTATGCTCACCATCTTCATCATCGTGGTGATGACCATGACAGCAGCACTCATGCTCACCATCTTCATCATCGTGGTGGTGACCGTGACAGCAGTGGTGGTGCTCTTCTGAAGGACAGTGTCCGTCAATGTGAGAGTGACCATGCTTGATTTCCTCTTCGGTTGCTTCTCTTACATCTTCATCAACGATCAGGAAGTTTAAGGTCTTGCCTGCAAGTGGATGATTACCGTCAACAATAACTACGTCATCCTTGATCTCTTTTACAACTACAGCCATAGGGCCCTGCTCTGAGTCTGCCTCAAAAACATTGCCAACTGCAATTTCAAAATCACCGAAAAGTTTTCTGTCGATAGTCTGAATCAGAGACTTATCGATCTCACCGTAGGTATCCTTTGCCTCTAGGGTAACAGCAAACTCGTCACCCTTCTCGTGACCTAAAAGAGCCTGTTCCAGACCTTTAACCAGAAAACGGTGTCCAATAAGAGCAGTTACTGGCTGACCTGGTTCAGTTCTGCCTACAACCTGACCATTTGTCTCTGTTACGGTATAGCTTAAGGTTGCGACAGTATCTTTTGCAATCTTCATAAAATCCTCATTATCTATTGGTTAAGTGCTTAACAATCGGAGCTAGTCCAGAAGGAGCACTCTGTCCTGACTTGTTATCTGTATCTCGGGATACTTTAAAGTTATTCTCCCTGTTTGCCAAGTCTAAAAGACAATTTTTATCAGATTCTCCCTGCTCATTAAGTCCGATAAGTTCACCATTACTGTTGGACTCAAACAGACGACAGGTATCTGTATTATTATCAGTAGCTTTAAGAATCAGGCTGTATCCGTCATCTGATGATTCAAGATCCATTGAATAATATGGCTTTAAATCATCTGAAAGCTCTACAACGCAGTTATCATAGCTTCTGTCTAATGTTCCACATGTCTGCATAAACTCAGTGTTCTGGGCAAGTTCTGCAACAGCCTTTTCTCTGATTTCAAGAGAATTATCCACTGCAGGAGAATCCTCTTCAGCAAGAAGTGCAGTCTGAGCCTGTAAATCTGAAAGATCATCAGGCTTTGAAGACTTCATGACACAGCCGCAGATAAGGCAGCTTACTGCCGTAATAAGGCAGCATACTCTGAAATAACTCACAGAACCGTCCTTGTTAAACACTGGGTTAAACATTAACTTCTGTCCTTATTATAGAATGGAGCTGCGTACATTGCCTTAATTCTGTCGCGGAGATGTTCAGGATATGAAGCAATTCTGCTTTCGAATTTCTCCTTGTCAGAATCACTTATTCCATCGGTTACGCCGGCACTGATTAAAGCTGTTGGATATAATTCATAATTATTCCATACAAACTTGTCGATCAGGGCTGAAAGCTCTTCGGCTGTTTCAAATCCGCCGGTAATAGGCTCGCCTGCAACCAGCTTGACGTGACCTTTATATCCGCGAATACCGCGAGTGATGGTATCAATATCCTCAAACTCGTCCTTCTTGTACTCGCCATTCTTTTCTTTCTCGTACAGCTCTTTAGCCTTTGCAAGATCGTTTGGATCGTACTCATAGGTAATAGAAACAGGAACGATATTCAGTGAGCTCATATACTCCTTGAAATCCTGTTTCTTCTGACGACCATACAGAGAAATCATCTTTAATACCGCATCTTCGGTCTTGTCATTGCCATCCTTGGCACGACCTTCTCTCTGAGCAATCCAGATTGAAATACCTTCTTCGATAGAAAGACCGATGTAATTTGAAAGATGGGTTAATGCCTTCAGCTTCTCACGAGGAGCTTCGATTGATCTGCGAACAATGAAGCTGCGGTTTAATCTCATAAGAGAAGTTGCAGCAGGAAGTCTTAACAGATTGTCACCGATAGCAATACGAACAGTATCACGACCGGATAGGAACAGAGCCAGATCGATGAATGCAGGATCCAGAGAAATGTCTCTGTGATTTGATATAAACAGGTAACCCTTATTCTTTTCAAGCTTATCAAAACCAACCAGTTCAACGCCATCGGTGGTTGAATCAACAACCTTCTTCATGAAGGATGAAACCATTTCCTGGAACTGTCTGATGGAGGTGATTTTTGAAACCTTGTTCTTCAGATAAGCTTTGACAAAAGGCTTTAACAGAAAGCCAAACTTCTTTGAGAAGATTGGATATCTGAATCTTAAAATGCTGTTGATAACCATTTCATCTGAAATGATTTTGTTCAGCTCTGACTGGACCTCGTCGTCACGACATGGTCTGATGTCATCGAATACGGGATCATTTGAGGTGATTTTATTTATATCATTAGTTTCTGTAGTCATTTTGATTATATGTTTTTATAACTCAGTTAAAATTTTGGCTATATTCTAGCAAAATACGCACCAATTTGCATTTAGTGAATGCCATTTAAAACACGATACTCTGAAGCGGCAAATGTATCAGTCATTCCGGAGATATAATCAACAAGTAATCTTATACGCAGGTACATCTCACTGAAGTTATTTTCTTGACAGGCCTGACTGTAGGCAAGCTTATGTCTTCTGGAAATTCTTGAGGCAATTCTCATGCAGAAAGGTTCACCTCCTGCAGCCACAAGTTCCTTTGAAAAATCCTCAGGAGACTGGGTTAAAAGGTTTTCATAGGCGCCAAACAGTCCTCTGATATAGCTTGCGCCTGAAAGGTCCAGAGTCTGAACCTCAAAGTGATTGTATACAGCGGTATATTCAAAATCCTTAAGCATCTTCAGAACAGTTATTCCAGGATAATCTCCAAAGGAGAAATCTGGTTCGCCTGTATTTAGGAAGTGCTCAAGATTATTGGCTATAGATGCACAGAAATCTCTTATATAGAAATAGGAAATAACTTCTCTTAAATAGAAGAGAGCCTCGGTCTTCCCCTGTTTGAACAGAGCTCTGACCTTTTCAGGCTCAAGATGAGGCTGAAGCTCATTTAGTTCAGGATACTCTGAAATACGTTCGCATAATCTTATGATCATGTACTTATTGACCATGTTGCGGTCAAAGGCATCTTCAAGATCTGCCAGAACATAAGCCAAATCATCAGAGTATTCGATAATGGTTGCAAACGGATGTCTGGTATCGCGGCTGCAGCCTTCTCTGATGGAATCTAAAAGATGTTTCTCGGAAAGGAAAACACCGGCATTAGAGTATGACCATGAATAGAAATCCCCCTGAATTCCATTACCGGACTCTCCCTTGCCCTTACCTAAAAGAAGTTCCTTGATGGTGTAAGGCACCTTGATAACAGATGCATACTGACCTAAGGTCAGATTCAGATTCTGAATTGAATGAAGCAGTCTTAAGCCCTGAGCGTTTCCGTTGAAGGTTAGCAGATCATCCTTCTCAAAATCAGATATCTCTGAGCATACATGCTCACTGTTAACTGCTTTTTTCAGCCATTCTCTGATTAGGGACTCACCAAAATGACCAAAAGGAGGATTACCGATATCATGAATAATTGCTGCATTATGAAGACAGCTTACCATTGGACTTAGAATCGAAAGAAGATTAACTTCCTTGACCTGATTTACAAGTTCATAGGCAATAAGACGGGTATACTCGGCAACTTCAAGGGAATGGGTAAGACGGTTTCTGGATGCGGCTTTAACATCCAGAGGAAAAACCTGAGTTTTCTGCTGCAGACGTCTTAGGGGAGCGCACATTGCAATCTTAAGACGATCCTGCTCTACTCCATAAGGTGAAAAATCCAGAGAGGACAAGTCCTTGAGCATTGGCCCCTCAGAAAAAAAATCGCCCCTTTGGCGCTTGGCACAAAAGAGACGATCAGTTATTTCATTTATATTCATAAACTACTTCAGATTAGTATGAAGGCATAGCAACAGGTGCCTTATAGCTATCAAAATCCTCAAACAGTTCAGGTTCAGTCTGACGAAGCTTGGTAAGCATTGCACGGGTAACCAGAGTAACACCACCTTCAGAACGGTAGAAGCGCTTAGCATCAAGTGCAGCATCCTCACCGATGATAATGCCACGAGGTAACTCACAGCCACGATCCATAACCACCTTGGTCAGACGGCATGCACGGTGAATAATACAGAATGGCATAATCACTGATTCTGAAATGAAGCAGTTAGAATGAACTCGACATGAATTGAATAACAGAGTCTGGTTAATTGAAGAACCAGAAATAATACAACCTGCTGAGGCTACAGAATTTCTGAAAATGGTTGATGCACCACTGATATCCTGAACAAGCTTTGCAGGTGGCAGCTGAATCTGGTTGGTCCAGATAGGCCAGTTGAAATCATAGATATCCAGCTGAGGCTCGATGGATGCGATATCCATGTTTGCTTCCCAGTATGCGTCGATGGTTCCAACGTCTCTCCAGTAAACGATTTCCTTGTTTCCACTGTTGCGGATACATGACTTTGAGAAGTCATGAGCATGAACCTTATGCTGAGCAACCAGCTGAGGGATAATATCCATACCGAAGTCACGGTGTGAACCCTTGGTTGCAGCATCCTTAGCCAGAACCTCGTACAGGAATTCAGCGTCGAATACGTAAATACCCATTGAAGCAAGACTCATGTATGGATTGGTTGGCATTGCAGGTGGATTTTCTGGCTTCTCTACGAACTCGGTAACAAGATTGTTACTGTCAACATTCATAACACCGAAGGCCTTAGCCTGCTCACGAGGAACAGGAATACAAGCAACAGTCAGAGGGCTTCCCATTCTGATGTGATCCATAATCAGTAATGAATAGTCCATCTTGTAGATATGGTCACCAGCAAGAATCAGCACGTACTTTGGCTTGTGATCCTTGATAATATCAACGTTCTGGAAAATAGCGTCAGCGGTACCCTGATACCAGTGTTCCTCATCAAGACGCTGTGATGCAGGTAGGAAGTCAATGTACTCATTCATCTGGTTTCTGAAGAATGACCAACCTGCCTGAAGGTGACGTAACAAACTGTGTGACTTATACTGTGTAACAACACCAATCCCTGTGATACCTGAATTTACGCAGTTAGATAATGCGAAATCGATAATTCTGAATTTACCACCGAAATATACAGATGGTTTTGCTCTGGTATCGGTTAAAGCTTTCAGTCGACTACCTCTACCGCCAGCTAAAACCAGAGCCATCGTCTGTCTGACGACTTCACGAGCATTTTGCATTTTTGTCCCCTAAAAAAAGATATTTTTGTCACACATAATTTATATATAGTTTTCTATACTCAATTATAAACTTCTGATTATTTTTTTGAAGAAGCGATGTTTTTTTTTGAGATCTCGTCTGAAATAATAATATCTATATAATATCTTTAGATTTTTTTATTACGATTTCTACCACTTATCTGGATATTGTATTGAACTTGTTCACAGATTTTATGAACGAGAATCTCCCCAAAAAAGACAATTATTTTTTAAACATCAAAACTCAGCTTTGTTTTTCTCTTTAAAAATTAAACAATTATCTGACTATAGGCTGATTTAAACAAAAATTTGCATAAAACATAAAGTGTTAATTACGTCAGATAAAAAGACAAACACCTCAAGAACTGATAGAATTGAGCAATAAAAGTGCAGTATTCTGATTATTTGTCATAGAGTTACTGCTAATAATGAGAGTAATGGAAAGAAATCTTTAATATAGAATTCCATACTGTATTTAACCTTTAAACGGAGGCTGAACTTTCTGATTTATCAGGAGTTCAACATTACATTTATGAAGATTGGTATTATCTGTGCGATGGATGAAGAGACAGATTATCTCTTATCCAAACTAAC
>JAGDBH010000214.1 GCA_017959135.1 Succinivibrio sp.
GACAACAAAATAGAAATTCTCGAACTTATAAAGCGTGGGTGTTCTGCAAGCATGGCCGCAAGGACTGTGCTTTTTGAGAATCTTGATAACTTTTTTAAAAGAGAAACAGATATAAAAAGTGATAAGGAAGAGATTCAGTCACTGCTAAATGAGTTTATTCGTACCCTTGAACACTCTAAGGCTGATGAAATTGAACTTCCTGAGTTAAAAGAAGACGTTGTTCTTATTGCCAGAACTATTTCCCCTGCTCAGCTTCTTTCTTTAGAGACTAAATTTGTAAAGGGAGTTGTGCTTGAGGAAGGAAGAGATTCAAGTCACCTCGGAGTTGTTTTAAGAGAATTGAATATTCCGGCGGTATTCGGAGTATTTGATGCAACGAACATAAAATCAGGAACTTACGTCATTGTCGACAGCAATGCCGCAGTTGTAATTGTTGAACCTCCTGAGGATATGACAAAGGGTATCCTGCGTAGACAGGATTCTCAACTGTTTCAGATCAACGATGAATCTCTTCTTAATATCACTCTTGGAGCTGCTGTAGGGGCGATCAGTCCTAATGATGACGTAGAGAAAGTTACAGCCAACGGTTTAGGTCTGCTTCGTTCAGAGTTTCTCTTCCTAAGTTCCATGACCGAACCAACTGAAGAGGAGATGACCCAGAGGTTTTATCAAATATTCTCAAAAGTAAAAAAGAATGCCCCTCTGACCTCAAGAACCTTCGATTTTGCTGATGATAAAAAACCATTATTTACTGTAATAACAGATGATGATGGTCCGCTTAAGGGCTATGGAGCAGGAGTAGGAACAGCTCTTCTGAAAAAAGAAATCAGAGCAATGCTCAGAGCCTCTGTAAAACAGGAGATAACCATTGTCTTTCCTTTAATCACAAGAATCAGTGAGAAGGATTACCTGTTTAAACTTGCAAATGACTGTCGGGATGAGCTTGATGCCCAGAAGATCCCTCATGGAAAAATGCTAATTTCATTTATGGTTGAAACACCTGCAGCGGTTCTTCTTGCTCCAGCATTTGCAACAAACAGTGCGATGATGCTTCTTGGCACAAGTTCCCTTGCAGAATATGCATCAGCACCATGTCCAGCTGATTCTGCATTTACGCCTGTTCTTGCCAAAATGATAGCCATGGCAGCAAAGGCAGCTCATGAGGCTGGAATTACCCTTGGAATTGCAGGAAGATTTGCTGCCCGAACAGAGCTGCTGCCATTCTTTTACAAGATGGGGGTATCTTATCTTGTAACTGGAACTTATAATATTCAAAAGGTTAAAGGTGTTGTTGAAAGACTTAATCTGGAACATGATATTCAGCCAGACTTTGATATAGAGCTATACAACAAAATAGTCAACTGCTATACGGGCGCAGAATTAAGCGATATCCTAAATTCGTTCTCTTACTGATAGAATTTGGATACAATTTGACAGATATTCTTTTGGGAATATATAGTGAAGCAGTGACAGCTATTTCTATCTGATTGGGATTATCTATGGGACTTTTTTCATTCTTTTCAAAGAACGATGATGCTATTGATGAGGCTAAAAACGAGGCAGATTTAGAGCTTCTGGCTCCTGTATCTGGAACTCTGGTTCCATTAGGAGAAGTACCAGATCTGGTTATCTCAGAAAAACTTATTGGAGATGGAATAGCAATCATTCCAGACGACTCAAAGATCCTGGCTCCATGTTCAGGAATAGTTTCACGACTTGTTGCTTCTAATAACGCGTTTGCAATCCGAACTGAAAGCGGAATTGAAGTTTACGTAACCTTTGGTATCGGAACCTCAAACTTCTCAGGTGAAGGCTTAAGTTCAAACGTTGGTATTGGAGACAAGGTTGAAACCGGAACCCCTATAATCAACATTGATATAAACAATGTCTCTGATCAGCTTGAATCTACTATTACCTCAATGATTGTTGTTAACTCATCAGCTCCTATTGCCAGAGTTATCAGCGCATCAGGAAAGGTTGAAGCAGGACAGACCCCTTGCACATGGGTTATTCTTGAAGACGAAGATATTAAGTAAAAAAAAGATGATGCTCGAGCATCACCTTCTATCCTACCATCTGCATCTGAAGAATTCAGACGCAGATATCAGAACAATTATCACACACTTAAATTCTTATACGTTGCTTAAAGAAGCAGATTCCGACATTTCATCAGCGCCACTTATATTTGAATCATTCTGAGTCTGCTCATTAGCGGCATTATCAGAAGAATTCTGTGGTCTTCCCTGAGGATTTGCTGGACTTTCAGTATCAGCAGATCCACTCTGGGGCTCAGTACGAGGCTGAGTATTTACTGCTGCCGAAGTCTCTACAGGAGCTTCTGAAGCTTCCTCTGTTTCTAAGAGAGATTCATCCTGAGCAGAGCTTGCAGGACCATATCGATCATTTACTTCTTTCTCGATTTTTGCCAGATTCTGCTCACGCTGTTTCTTTAAAGTCATGTAATCGTAGGTATAAGATACATCAGAGGACGAAGTCTTATCTGACTTATCGGTCTTTTCAGTATCCTCATTTCCCTTCAGGTTATATTTCTTTAAAGCATCTATTGCGTCTTTGCTAATCTCAACTTCATCAGAACCAGTAGCTTTCTTCAGTTTCTCTTCGAATGCTTTTTTATATCTGGTTTCAGTACTTATTGATGCACTGGCATCAGATAGAGTCTGAACATTATTCTGATATACAGAGTTCTGCGTATTTGAAGAAGAAAAGCTTGCGATAGCATTATTAATGCTAGTAAGTGCATTTGCATCTATACTCATACTTTCCTCCTAAAAAAAAGTTATTTTTCCCCTCTACATTGGTTATCGGAATTATTGAAGATGAACTTTAGAAAAAAAATAAAAAAAAATCCTCTAATTTGTTAACTAGAGGATTTTTATGTATATTTTATTAAATATTAGATGTTAGCAACAATCTCTTCAACTGTCTTCTTAGCATCACCGAAGCACATTGCAGAGTTTTCCTTGAAGAACAGTGGATTCTGAACACCAGCATAACCAGGATTCATAGAACGTTTGAATACAACTACGTTGCGAGCCTTCCAAACCTCAAGAACAGGCATACCTGCAATTGGGCTGGTTGGATCTTCAGCTGCAGCTGGGTTTACAGTATCGTTAGCACCGATAACCAGTACGGTATCTGTATTCTCAAAGTCATCATTGATTTCATCCATTTCGAATACGATATCATATGGAACCTTAGCCTCTGCAAGAAGAACGTTCATATGTCCAGGTAGACGACCTGCAACAGGGTGAATAGCAAAACGAACCTCAACACCACGAGCCTTTAACTTCTCGGTTAGAGATGCAACTGCATTCTGAGCCTGTGCAACAGCCATACCATAACCAGGAGCAATAATTACTGAGCTTGAATTCTTACATAACTCAGCAACATCAGCAGCCTTAAGCTCACGGTACTCGCCCATCTGCTCGTCATCCTTGTTTACTACAACCTCGTTACCGAAGCCGCCAGCAATAACAGAGATAAATGAACGGTTCATTGCCTTACACATAATGTATGACAGAATAGCACCTGATGAACCTACAAGAGCACCGGTAACAATCAGCAGATCGTTTGACAGCATGAAGCCTGATGCTGCAGCAGCCCAACCTGAGTATGAGTTCAGCATTGAGATAACTACTGGCATATCAGCACCACCGATAGCTGCAACCAGGTGAATACCAAATACTAGTGCAATGATGGTCATTGCAAGTAAAGGTAGGACTGGAGCATGAAGTGTTGATAGCTCTGCACCTGCTACGAACCAGATCAGAAGTAGGAATGATACTACTAATGCACCTAGGTTCATGGCATTACCAAATGGTAAGGTCAGAGGAGCTGATTTGAAGATACGCAGACTGTAGGTACCATTTAGTTTACCGTAAGCTACGATAGAACCAGTGAAGGTAACAGCACCAATGAAGATACCTAGGAAGATTTCAACCAGTTCAGTGTTGAACATAGCTAAAGTCATCTGTGGATGAGCTAAAGCTGAAACAGCCTGCTCTTTGCACTGAGCGACTTTCTCCAGAACTTCCTGAGTTGAACCTTCAAAAGGAACTGCGCAGCTTGCAACTGCAGCAGGATCTGCACCTAGCTTAATAAAGCTGTTAAAGCCTACAAGAACAGCAGCAAGACCTACGAAGCTGTGCAAACAAGCGATAAGCTCAGGCATCTGAGTCATCTGAACTTTCTTTGCAACATATAGACCAATAACTGCACCGATCAGCATTGCAATGATAATTGCAGCAAATCCGAATGGGCTTACGGTGGTAAAGGTTGCCAATAGAGCAATGGTCATACCAACCATACCAGACAAACAGCCCATTTTTGCAGTTTCCTGCTTTGATAGACCTGCTAGCGCTGTAATGAATAATAGCGCTGCAAGGATGTAGGCCATATGAGTTAAACCTAATAACATACTAAATTCTCTCCTTACCTACTATTGCTGTTTTCTGAACATTGCCAGCATACGACGTGTTACAGCGAAACCACCGAAGATATTGATGGACACAATTAACACACCGATAAAGGCAAATATGCCGATTAGAACTGAACTATTGCTGATCTGGACCATGGCACCAACGAC
The DNA here is from genome assembly GCA_017959135.1 of Succinivibrio sp. Classification (GTDB taxonomy): domain Bacteria; phylum Pseudomonadota; class Gammaproteobacteria; order Enterobacterales; family Succinivibrionaceae; genus Succinivibrio. The sequence goes on from JAGDBH010000214.1 coordinate 4,607, forward strand.
CACGATACCCGAAATAGCGTTAGTAACAGACATCAGAGGTGTATGCAGAGAATGAGAAACATTCCAAACAACATAGTAACCAACAACAACTGCAAGTACGAATACAGTGAAGTGTGGCAGGAACTCTGAAGGAGCATAAGCGCCCATCAGCATAAACAGCACAACCATACCAACCAGACAACCGATCTTCAGAGCGGTATTTGGCTTCTTTGGTTCTACCTTAGGAGCCTCAGCTGCCTTGGTAGCCTGAGGAGCAGCAGAAACGCTAATCTTTGGAGGTGGGAAGGTAACTTCACCATCCTTGGTTACGGTCATGTTGCGTAAAACAACATCTTCAAAATCAACATCAATCAGACCATCTTTGTTCTTGCACAGTAATTTTGCAAGATTTACCAGGTTTGTTGAGTATAACTGTGAAGACTGAGCAGGAAGACGTGCAGCAAGATCAGTATAACCAATCATCTTTACGCCGTTTGGAGTTGTGATAACCTTTCCGGCTTCAGTGCCTTCACAGTTACCACCGGTAGCAGCTGCTAAATCAACAATTACGGAACCTGATTTCATGGTTGCAATCATTTCCTTGCTGATTAGACGAGGAGCCTGCTTACCAGGAATTGCAGCAGTAGTAATGATGATGTCTACTTCCTTACACTGCTTTGCGAATAATTCCATTTCAGCTTTGATAAACTCATCAGACATTACCTTTGCGTAACCGTCACTTGAGCCACCCTCTTCATTCTTAAAGTCGAGCTTTAAGAATTCGCCACCCATTGATTTAATCTGGTCGGCAACTTCAAGACGGGTATCAAATGCGCGAACGATAGCGCCTAATGAATGAGCGGTACCAATTGCAGCTAGACCAGCAACACCGGCACCAATAACCATCACTTTTGCAGGAGGTACTTTACCTGCGGCAGTAACCTGACCGGTAAAGAATCTTCCAAAGGCATGTGCAGCTTCAATAACAGCACGATAACCAGAAATGTTTGCAGTTGAAGATAAAGCATCTAAAGACTGGGCACGTGAAATACGTGGAACCATGTCCATTGCTAAAACAGTAATCTTTTTAGCATTCAGCTTATCTACAAGCTCCTTATTTTGAGCAGGACGAATAAAGCTTACTAAAGTCTGACCTTCGTGCATAAGCTCAATTTCAGAGTCAGTTGGGGCATTCAGCTTGAAAATAATATCAGCTCCCCAGACCTGCTTTTTATTGACAACCTTTGCACCTGCCTGTTCAAAGGCAGCATCGTCAAAACTTGAAAGCGCACCAGCTTCGCTTTGAACAGCAATTTCAAAGCCTAATTTTTTAAGTTTTGCAACAGTGTCAGGAGTTGCAGCAACTCTTGTTTCACCGCTTAAACTTTCTTTAGGAATACCTATAAGCATCGCATTTCCCTGTTTGATTAAAGACACTTTCGTGACAACATTGTAATTTTAAAGAAGACGATTAGTCATACTTCCTTATGTATTATAGGTTCTATACCTTTCCTACAAAATGTAGCTCTCAGTCAAAACTATTCCTTATTCGCTAATAATCTCCCCTTTTCTATTAATAAAGGCTTAAATTTCAATTAGTTAAAAAATTATAAAAATAATTTCTATAGATAAATCAATTGCTTTCATTTAGTGCATAACATTTTGTATTATCGCGTTTTTTTAAATATAAAAAAAACATGCCGCATAATCTATTCAACACTAAAAGATAGAATATCAATGATCATTTTTAACAAAATAACCGTAAGAAATAAACATGAACAATGTTAAAGTGAGAGCGTCATATCAAGATTTTCTTGAATATCACAAAGATGCATGGTATAGGCATCCTCTGCTGGAGAATTTCCGACAGGATTATAATAGGCGGGACGGGTACCGACGATCTTAAAGCCAAACTTTTTATATAGATTCTGCGCAACAATGTTGCTGACTCTAACCTCAAGAAAACATTCCTGAACCTGATTATTCAGAGCCACCTGCAGAGTATCTCTCAAAAGAAGGCTTCCAAGTTTCTTTCCCTGATAATCAGGGTCGACACCAATGGTTAAAAGATCCGTTGTAAATTTTGTGTTGTAAATTACAGAAAAGCCAATCAGAGTCTGATGATTAAAAAGACCAATGATTATGTAGCTGTCATCAAAACATTCGATTAGAGACTGGGCGTTCCAGGCATTTTTCTGGGTTCTGAACTCAATTTTTTCCATGCTTTTAACAAGAGAAAGGTCATCTCTTGTAAGAATTCTTGTATAAAAAGAATTATTTGCCATTCAAACGAGCTCCAAACTCTTTTAAAAGAGCTTCCCAAATATAGCGCTTGCCTCTCTGTAATACCAGTATTGTTCCGGCATCAATAATTCTTGAGTCATCAGCAAGAATCAGATCGGATGGAAGGTATCTGAATTCATCATTGTATTCCTTTACATCCAGACCACATTTCTTTAGATAATCGATAAGCGATGATAAGAAATCTACAGATGACTGCATATCAATGAATACATCTGCCCTTTTAGGTCTTAATCTGTATGGCAGAGACTGCCACCTTGCGCCATGAGTTACTGATGTTGCTGAAGTTGATACAGGGACTCCATCCACAACAGGAGATGCAGAAGAAACATTAACCAGGTGAGAATTAATACTCTCAGGATATGATTGAGGAATGCGCTCCTCCTCAATATTTTCATTTTCTGAGGCTACATATGGTTCTTGCTGAGTCATGTTTTCTGACATATCAGCGGAATTCATACTGTTTTCTGTATCAATAACAGCCTCATTATTAGCAGTATCAGGAGAATAGATAACTGTATTCTGAGATTCACTCTTAGCTTCTATTTCATTTTCACTGGCATAGGATAACAGTTCAGAACTATTGTCTTTTTTCTCAGAAACATCTGATGACGGACCATACTTGAGTACAACCCCATCTTTAAGTTTCCATGTTATCTGAGTATTTTTTAATATCATAAAAATTTAAAATCAGTTTAGAAGAAAGATCTGAATCCAGTTTAATTCCAAATACACATATATAGACTATACAGCACAATTAAAACAGCTACAAAAGTCAGTGAACAATTATATCCAATACATAACAGATCTGAAAAGAAACAATCAGAGTAAGCAAAATA
>JAGDBH010000215.1 GCA_017959135.1 Succinivibrio sp.
GTGAATCGTTGAAGTATGCAGGACAGGTAATAACTGCTTCAGTAACTTCTTCACCAAGAATATCTTCTGCAGTCTTCTTCATCTTCTTTAAAACTTCAGCTGAAATCTGAGGAGGAGCTAACTTCTTGTCGTCTACCTCAACCCAAGCATCACCGTTGTCTGCCTTGGTGATCTTGAATGGCATAATGCCAACATCACGCTGAACCTCGGCATCCTCATAACGACGACCGATTAAACGCTTGATAGCAAATAAGGTGTTCTTTGGATTGGTAACAGCCTGACGCTTTGCAGCATCACCAACAATGATCTCACCATCTTTAGCATAAGCTACGATTGATGGAGTTGTACGACGACCTTCTGAATTCTCTAGAACTCTAACTTTATCACCATCTAACACTGCAACGCATGAGTTAGTAGTACCTAAGTCAATACCAATAATTTTACCCATTTTGGATTTCCTCTATTTCAAATTCTTTGTGTCACTTAATGACTTTTATCTATCTGTATTACTAAATGGAGTCTAATAATTTTTTTTCAAGATTATGCTTCAATATTTATTGTATTTTTTGCTTCCTCAGCATTTGCTTCCTGAGGTGCGCCTCTTGAAACAATAACCATTGCTGGTCTTACTACTCTTCCATTCAGTGTGTAACCTTTCTGCATTACAGACATTACGCAGTTAGCTTCAACCTCGTTTGAAGGAGCCATTGAAATTGCCTGATGAAGATTAGGATCAAAAGGCTGATTTAATGGATCTACAGCGGTAACACCAAACTTTGACAGTTCCTTTAGAAGAAGGGTAACTGTATTCTGAACACCTTCGATAGTAGGTTTTACAGCCTCGTTGTTTGGGTCTGTATGCTGCAGAGCTAACTCCAGTGAATCTACAACAGGAATCAGAGCCTTTAGAAGCTTCTCATTACCGTATTTTCTTTCGCGCTCAACATCAGCTTCAATTCGCTTTTTCTGATTTTCTGTTTCAGCAACAGCACGAACAAGACGATCAATCTCATCTTTGTGCTTGTTCTCTAAAGCAGTCATCTGTAATCTTAGCTGCTCATTCTCAGCAAGGATTTCTTTAACATCAAAAGTTGACTCCTGATTTTCCTCAGCGGCAGTCTCTGCCTCTGGTTCAACATCATTCTGAGCTTCAACATTTTCTGTTGCAATTTCTTCGATATTCTGAGAGTCATCAAGATTCTGAGCATTCTCAAAAGCCTGTTTCATCTGAGTTTCTTCAGTCTGCATTTTTTACTCTTAAAAAAATTGTTGTTAAATTAACGCTAAAACTAAGATGGGGATCGCCTTTTTTGATTTCAAGAGCAATATGCAAAAAAAATTTAAAAATAATTAAAAATAAAATCAGATATATACAGTTTTTTGCTACAATTTCCTAATAAAAAAAAGGATTTATTATGAAGCTAAAAAAAATTCTATGCATCAGCGCAATCTGTGCCTGTGTGCCTTTTGTATCTTCATGTGCTTATAGAGCAGATCTTAATCAGGGAAACTATGTAGATCAGGATCTAGTTAATAACCTTTCATATGGAATGTCAGCAGAACAGGTAAGATACGTTCTTGGTGCTCCTATGTTAGTAGATCCTTTTGACAAGTCTCGCTGGTACTACACAGCATTCAAACGTGAAGGATGGAGTGATCCTGAAATCAAGAATCTGATTCTTCTGTTCCAGAACAACACTCTTGTTGATATGTCTGGAGATTACAAGAGACCTGCAGGATTTGAGGCTGGCTCACAGACTCTTCCAAACAACAATCAGGTAGATAATTTCGAGCTTCCACAGGAATAGTACTTGTGAATAAGACATTCCTGCTTTGGATATCGCTGATTACAGTCTGTTTTACCGGATGTACTCTGGAAGACGAAACAGCTGAAAAGATCATCGTACCAGTTGTTGAAAAGCATGAATATTCCTCTAAGGCAGAAGAAGTTTTCACTGAATACGCAAAAAAATGTACGACCGGAGATCTGAGTGCAGCTCCTAAGGTTGTACATATGTATATATCCTCTCTTCAGAAAGGTGATTTTGATGAATCCATAGCCTTGCCAGAGCTTGAGGATTCCTCGGATTTGCCAGAAAAAATCGATCCTTATGAGTTTCAGCAGGTAAATACCAACACGATATATGAGATGTGTCTTCAGAAAGCTTCGAGCGAAGGACACAAGGAATATACTAATTACTTTGTTTCAAGAGGAACGGTTTCTGCTAAGATAGCCCGTAAATTCTACTCAGAGGATAGAAACTCTGACGGAGCATACTGGTCACGAAGAGTAACAAATCTTCTTGGATTAAAAACCGGATATTACATACTTGGAAGGTTGTTCTGCAACGATGAAAAAACCTTTACGATCGGAGCGGATCTTCTAAAAGAGTCAGCAAAACTGGGTGACGAGAACGCAAAACAGTACCTTTTTGATCTGGCCCTGAACAACAATGTATTTGAGAAGCTTTCAAAGAATAAAGACAATCTGAAAGACTGATTCTCAACATAACAAGTACGATAACTGTATCTTTTTGCACGATTTTCTTTAGATTATTTTTGTTTGTACCTCTCAAATCTAAATATTTGATGTGGTATCTTTCTTAATTTGTCGCACAAC
>JAGDBH010000216.1 GCA_017959135.1 Succinivibrio sp.
ACAATCCATCTTGGTAGTAGTTCGGTTGAATTCTTGTTCATGAATACACGAACAGCTGCTGGCATCAGAGCGAACCAGGTAATTGCATGATATAACTGAGATACTAATACAACTACGTTTAAGGCAATAATAATTGGATTGCCTAAGAAGCTCTGTAAGTACCATGCATATGGAGCAATTCCTGATAATGTTGGAATTGGACCAATATCGCATAGAGCTAACATAAAGATACCGAAAACAATCTCTAGAACAGCAAATAAAGCTAAGACTGCAGTACCTTCACGAATCATGTATTTTGTGTAGAATGAATTTTCTAACCACCAGGTCATTTTCTTGACTGGAGGATTATATGGTTTGCGGAATGACTTAACTTCGCTCATTTTAATGCTCCGGTTTGATCATGTTAAATACGTAATCAGTTGCACTCATCTTCTTGCCTAACTGAATTGCTGAAGATGGATCAACATGCTTAGGACAAACTTCTGAGCAGTAACCAACGAATGTACAGCTCCATGCACCTTCCTCAGAATTTAGGAATGGAGCACGTAACTTAGCACCAGCGTCTCTGTTATCAGTATTGTAACGATATAGAAGTGTTAATGCTGCAGGACCGATAAACTTAGGATTTAGCTTATACTGAGGGCAAGCTGCATAACAACAACCGCAGTTAATACACTGAGCGAACTGTAAGTAAGCTTCCATCTGCATAGGAGTCTGCTTGAAGTTCTTGTTCAGAGGCATATTTGCATTCTTAGCATCAGGAATGATGTAAGGCTTGATACGCTCGATCTTCTCGATTAGGTCTGACAGATCAACAACAAGATCTCTTTCGATTGGGAAGTTTGCAAGTGGCTCAATCTTCATGTCCTTGCCTTCATAATCACGAAGGAAGGTCTTACATGCAAGGTGAGGAACACCATTAACCATCATACCGCATGAACCGCAAACAGCCATACGACATGACCAACGGAATGATAAACTTGGTTCAAAGTTATCTTTGATGTAGAAAAGAGCTTCTAGAACTGATGTATCCTTGTGGTAAGGAACGTCAAAAGTCTGCTCCCAAGGCTCTTTATCCTGTTCTGGACGGTAACGTAGAACAGTTACTTTCATAGTCTTCTGAGTAGCTTCCATTATTTAGCCTCCTGTGCTGCTTTTCTAGCTTTTTCTGCTGCTTCTGCCTCTGCACCATATACACGCTTAGCAGGCTGGAAGGTTGTAATCTTAACGCCGCTGTAATCAATGCGTGGCTCATCAGCACCGTCAGTTGACTTAAATGCTAATGAATGCTTTAAGAAGTTTACATCATCACGCTGCTTGTATGCTCCGTCTGGACCATCTAAGCGCTGATGTGAACCACGTGATTCCTTACGGTTAATTGCAGAATGAACCATACACTGAGCAACATCTAGGGTATAGCCTAACTCAATTAAATTCATCCACTCGGTGTTGAATACACGACCGCGATCGGTTAAGCCAACGTTAACGATACGCTTCTGTAGATTCTTCAGAACGTCAATAGTCTTCTGCATTGATTCTTCTTCACGATAGATACCAACGCCGTCTTCCATTGACTGACCCATCTCGTGACGGATCTTAGACATTGACTCAGTGCCCTTAACGTCGAACAGACTTAATGCTCTCTTTTCAGCAGCCTCTGCCTGACGGGTTAGCTCTGCAGAATCGAAGTCCTTAACGTTATGAGCTCTTTCAACCATTGCGTCACCACCGATCTTACCGAATACGATGGTTTCAACAAGTGAATTTGAACCTAGACGGTTTGCACCGTGGATACCTACTGATGCACACTCACCACCAGCATATAGACCTGGCATACGAGTTGCGGTGTTACCGTCAGTCTCAATACCACCCATGGTGTAGTGAACAACTGGACGTACTGGAACTGGAGCCTTAACAGGGTCAACACCTGAGTAGGTCATTGCAAGTTCACAGATCAGAGGTAAACGCTCGTGTAAGTATTTCTCACCTAAGTGAGTTAAGTCTAGATGAACAGCCTCACCTAATGGATACTTGATGGTACGGCCTTTCTTTGACTCGTTCCAGAATGCCTGTGATAGACGATCACGTGGGCCTAATTCCATGTACTTGTTCTGAGGTTTGCCAACAGGAGTCTCAGGGCCTAGACCGTAATCCTGAAGATAACGGTATCCATCCTTATTATATAGAACACCACCTTCACCACGGCAGCCTTCGGTCATTAACAGACCACAGCCTAGAAGACCTGTTGGGTGATACTGAACGAATTCCATATCACGTAGAGGTACGCCATGACGATATGCTAGAGCCATACCATCACCAGTTACGATACCGCCGTGTGTATTGAATAGGTAGCAACGACCTGCACCACCAGTTGCCAGGAATACTGCCTTGGCATTGATCTGACGGAATACACCATTTTGTAGGTCATAGCAAACTACACCGCGGCACTCACCGTCTTCCTCAAGAAGATCTAAAACGAAGTGCTCATCAAAGCGGTGAATTGAAGGGAACTGTACAGAAGTCTGGTACAGTGTGTGTAACATGTGGAAGCCTGATTTATCTGCAGCGAACCAGGTACGTGGAACTTTCATACCACCGAAACGGCGAACGTTTACGTCACCATCTGGCTTACGGCTCCAAGGACAGCCCCAGTGTTCTAGCTGGTATAACTCCTGAGGAGCCTGGCGAACGAACTTCTCTACAACGTCCTGTTCACATAACCAGTCACCACCAGCAACTGTATCTTCGAAGTGTTTCTGATAAGAATCGTCGTCACGAACTACACCAGCAGCACCACCCTCAGCGGCAACAGTGTGTGAACGCATTGGGTAAACTTTGGAAATGAGTGCAACTTTTAGTTTTGGATCTGCCTGAGCAACAGCAATAGCTGCACGAAGACCAGTACCACCAGCACCCACGATCGCAACATCGGCTTGATATTTTTCCACGTGAATCTCCTAAATACCTATTGGTTAATCTGTCTGAAGTGACATTTACCAAGGTTAGCAAGCAAAAAAAACAGCATGATTATAACTGTAAATTAAAGTTTATTTTAATTTAAAATGTCTGTTTTTGTTAACATCTTGAAATATAAAATAAAAAATAATCTACAATATTAGACAAATGTCTAAATTCTACGATATATCACAATTGTGAAACATTTATGGGCAATGATTGTTAAACAATCATTGAACGTCCCATTTTTACAGGAAGATTCTCCTGTAAATCCTTTGCTACTTCTCCACCATTCTCTGGCCAGAGAGTAATAACTGTACTTCCATATTTGAAGTATCCGATTTCATCACCCTTTGCATAGCGGATATCTTCATTTTCATATGTCTTGATTTCTAATCCAACCTTTCGGTCAACGGTTCCTGACCATGAGGTGTGAATAGAACCAACGAGCGCTGCTCCGACCATCACTACACATAATGTACCGATTGAGGTTTCAAAGAAACAGACCAGTCTTTCATTAACAGTATAAAGGTCAGGCATATTAGAAATATTGTTCTTTCCTACAGGAAAAAGCTTGCCTGGAACATGGATGGTCTTGATTAGCTTGCCATCAATTGGCATATGGATTCTATGGTAGTTTGCTGGTGACAGGTATATGCATGCAAATCTACCGTTTTCAAAACATTTTGAATCCTGCTCATCTCCACCAACAAGTGCCTTTAAAGAATAATCCAGTCCTTTAGCCTGTATCAGTCTTCCTGCATCAATTGTTCCTGCATGTCCTATTGTTCCATCTGTAGGACAGACTGCAACACAGTCGTTATCAATAGGTCTTAATTCTGGCTTTAGCTTTCTAATAAAAAAATCGTTAAATGTTTTGTATGAGGTAATGTCAGAATTAGCTACCTCATCCAAATTAATGTTGAATGTCTTAATAAAGTTTTTTATTAAAAACTGTGTAAACTTTCCCATTGGAACATCGGTTAACTTAGCTGAAAGCGATGTTAATGTAGTAAATGGGGTAAGTGTCTCAACTGTTTTTAGTAAAAAAGACGTAAAAGTCATATTTTTCCTCTTTAAATCTGCAGGGCAGATCTCTTAAATTCTAGTAGATATTTGAGTAAACGTTAGATTCTACCAAAAAAACAAAAGTACAAAGATAAAGTTTTTAATTAAATTGGGGGAAAGTTCAAATTTCTGGATGGAGATGAAGGTTCTTTTTATCTTTTACTAAAAAAGTAATTTAAAAAAAACTAAAAAAAATGTTGACATAAGTAAAAAATAATCTATAATGGCCCACATCGGATGCGGGAATAGCTCAGTTGGTAGAGCATAACCTTGCCATGGTTAGGGTCGCGAGTTCGAACCTCGTTTCCCGCTCCAAACTAAAGAGGATTTGCGATAGCAAATCTTTTTTTTTCTATACTCCCATTTTCAATTCATCTGATTATCTTTTCTAAGTTAAAGTCACATCAATCTGTTTGTGTATAAAATATATTATTCAATTTTGAATATCCATTGCGCGGAAGTACACAAAATTACAATTTTGTTATTTTTTTGCAATATTTTGAATGTAGAATCAGATTTTCTATGACTTTCGTGCAGAGTTTCAATAAGGTATAATCACAGTTATTTAAGAAACTAGTTTTTATTTAATACGTAAATTGATCAATTAATAAGATATAAAAAATGTTTGTCACTTCTATTGTTACCAAGATTATTGGTAGTTCAAATCAAAGAACAGTTAAAAAGCTATCTAAGATAGTTAAGGCAATCAATGCCCTTGAGCCTCAGTTTGCAGACGTTAAGGACGAGGAATTTAAAGAATATACCGCTAAGTTCAAATCCAGAATCGAAAACGGAGAATCATACGAGGCTCTGTTACCTGAAGTTTTCGCTTGTGCAAGAGAAGCAGCAAAGAGATCTCTGGGGTTAAGACCATTTGATGTTCAGCTTATGGGTGGCATTGTTTTAAATGCAAATCGTATTGCTGAAATGAAAACAGGTGAAGGTAAGACTCTTACTGCTCTTTTACCTTGTTATTTGAATGCATTATCAGGAAACGGCGTTCACGTTGTTACTGTTAATGATTATCTGGCAAAGCGTGATAGTGACTGGTCAAGACCATTCTATACTCTGTTGGGTATGACTGTCGGTGTTAATGTTCCAGGTATGTCTCCTGAAGAAAAAAGAGCTGCTTATGCCTGTGATGTAACATATGGAACCAACAATGAGTTTGGTTTTGATTATCTCCGTGACAATATGGCTTACTCCAACGAGCAGAAAGTTCAGAGAAAACTGAACTATGCCTTAGTTGACGAGGTTGATTCTGTTCTTATTGATGAGGCTAGAACTCCTTTAATTATTTCTGGTGCCGCTGAAAATTCTGCTCAGGCCTATATGGCTGTTGACAGACTGATCCCTGGTCTGATTTTCCAGGAAAAAGAGGATACAGAAACTTACACCGGAGATGGTGACTATACCCTTGACCTTAAGAGCAAACAGGCTTTCCTGACAGAGCGTGGTCAGATTAAGATTGAAGAGCGACTGATTGAAGCAGGTCTTCTTCCTAAGGGTGATAAGTTATTCAGCTCAGAACATATTTCATTACTTCATCACGTAATGGCCGCCTTAAAGGCTCATACCTTATTTAAAAAGGATGTTGATTACGTTGTAGAGAATGGTGAAGTATTAATTATTGATGAACATACCGGAAGAAAGATGGAAGGCCGTCGCTGGTCAGATGGACTTCATCAGGCTGTAGAGGCTAAGGAGAAGGTTGAAGTTCATGCTGAAAATCAGACTCTGGCTTCTATTACTTTCCAGAACTACTTCCGTATGTACAAGAAACTAGCCGGTATGACTGGTACTGCTGATACAGAGGCATACGAATTCCAGCAGATTTACGGTCTGCAGACTATTGTTCTTCCAACTAATCGTCCAATGATCCGTAAGGATATGGCTGATCTGATTTATTTAACCGAAGATCAGAAATATGCTGCTATTGTTGAAGATATTAAGAAAACAGTTGAAGCAGGTCGACCAGTTCTTGTTGGTACTATTTCAATTGAAAATTCAGAAAAATTATCAAGACTTCTAACAAAACTTGGAATTAAGCATCAGGTTCTGAATGCCAAGTTCCACGAGATGGAAGCTCATATTGTTGCTCAGGCAGGTCGTCCTGGTACAGTTACCATTGCTACCAACATGGCAGGCCGTGGTACAGATATTATCCTTGGTGGTAATTTACAGTCTGACATTCTTGCATTAGGTGAAAATCCAACAGCAGAACAGATTGAACAGGTTAAGAAAGATTGGCAGGAAAGACATGATGCTGTCCTAAAGGCAGGTGGTCTACATATTATTGGTTCAGAGAGACACGAATCAAGACGTATTGATAATCAGCTGAGAGGACGTGCCGGACGTCAGGGTGACCCAGGCTCATCAAGATTCTACCTGTCCATGGATGATAATCTGATGAAGCTTTTCGGCTCTGAAAAATTAAAGTCATTCATGCAGAGAATGGGTATGAATGATGGTCAGCCTCTTGAGCATAAGTTCATTACCAGAGCAATTGAGTCTGCTCAGAGAAAGGTTGAGACCAGAAACTTTGATATTCGTAAGAGTCTTCTTGAGTATGATGATGTTGCCAATGAACAGCGTAAAGTTATTTATGAAGAGAGAAATGCCGTATTAGATGGCGAGGATATCTCCGAGACTATTCATAATATCTTTGAGGATGTTATTGACAGTGTTATTTCAAAATATATCGAGCCAAATTCTCTTCTTGAAAACTGGGATATTGAAGGTCTGAAGAAAGAGTTACAGGGGGCTTACCTGATTGATGCTCCTGTAGATACCTGGATCAAGGAAGACGATAAGCTGGTTGAGGCGGATATCCGTAAAAAGATTATCGATATAGCTCATGCTCAGTATGCTGCTAAATGTGAACTAATTGGTCCAGATAATCAGCATCAGCTTGAACGTCAGATTATGCTTCAGTGTATCGATACATTATGGAAAGAACATCTTTCTGCAATGGATTATATGCGTCAGGGTATCGGCCTTCAGGGCTATGCTCAGAAGAATCCTAAGTATGAATACAAGATTCAGTCATTCAATCTGTTTACCAAGATGCTTGATAATCTGAAGCTTCAGGTTGTTTCCTTCTTATGCAGAGTTCAGGTTCGTCTAAAGACTCCTGAGGAAGCGGAAGCTGAGAGAGCTCAGATTGAGGCTGCAAGAGAAGAGCAGAGAATGAGGGAAGAAGCTAAACAGTATGCAAACATGCATATTGGTAGAAATGATCCTTGTCCTTGCGGCTCTGGTAAGAAATATAAAGCATGTCATGGTAGATTTGTTTAAAAATAACAGAATCGCATAAAAAACATATCGAAAGACCTTGTCCTTCATTCTTTAAAAAAATGGACAAGGTCTTTTTTCTTATTTTTCAAGTTTTTTTAGGATTTTTTTTTATAAATTGCTTGACTGAAATACGGCTATATGGTTTAATAACCGCCGTTGCCCAGATAGCTCAGTCGGTAGAGCAGGGGATTGAAAATCCCCGTGTCGGCGGTTCGATTCCGTCTCTGGGCACCATCCAAATGAGATAATTCCCTTAATTCCAATTCATAAATAAACTTTTATAGCGTTATTGTTTTTTTGTAAAATATATGACACTTTTTTGAGTTTTGTCATTAGTAAAATCCTTATACAACAACAAGTAAACAAAATTTCTTTGTTTTTTGGGATGTTAAAAAAATATCTCAATTATTGTCATTACATTGTGCAATATTTTTAATATAATATGCGCGTCTTTCAAGAATGTGCTTATAAATACCAATGGAGTCAATCTTTGGTATTTGTTTTAACGGTTTCTTCTTTGAAGAACTTGTCA
>JAGDBH010000217.1 GCA_017959135.1 Succinivibrio sp.
CCTGTACTTTGCAAAGTAGGTACAACGTATTCTAATCAAATCTCACAAAAAATTTAAATAACAATCAGTTAGATATTATTTTTAGTGCTATAATGTAGGTATTATATAGTTGTACCTACAAAGATATTTTATTATGAGTAAAATTGCTCCTCTGCCAACAGTTTATTGTTGTAAATCAAAGAATAGAACCTATATTCGCACCTATAAGAACTCTCGTGTTGAAGGTAAAAATTATCCTGTTAAAACAGATATTCGTAATATTGCTGAAATTGCAAATGGTGAAGGTGTCGGAAGACTTATTTTCAGAGAGGATTTCTTAAAGGAGAATCCTAAGTTTATAGATAGACCTGTTGTTAGAGTCTTTGATGAGCATTCCAATAAATACGTGTTTAAGTATGCAAGCATACATGATGAAAAAGCTGTTGAATTTGGGGAAAATCAGAAAGTATCTGGAGTTAGGTCAGTTGGTTTTTATTATGTATGTAAAGAGCAATTAAAATCTGATCCTTTACTAAAAACGCTTCAATCTATTTTTCCTAAAACCTGGGATAAACTTTTATCTCTGGGGCTCTTCTGTGCAGATGTAGGAGACTTCAGAGCAGATCATTACTCCCGTTATGCTCAGGAGCATAAGCTGCCTCATGAAGAATCTTTAAGTTCAAGTCAGATTACCAGACTATTCCAAAGTATTACCGAATCAGATGTCTTTAACTTTTTCTCTGAATACACCACAGCTCTCTATGACAGTAAGACCTTGTCACGCAGAAGGTTCTGGGCTTTGGATTCCACCTCAATATCCACTTATTCAGGATTTTTAGATGCCAAATATGGTCATTCTAAACAGGGAGAGGATTTGCCTCAGGTTAATGTCATGATGTTAACTGACGAACGAAGTCACAGACCTTTATTCTATGAAAAGTTCAATGGCTCTATTCCTGATGTATCAACAGTAGTCTCAGCCTTTAACACACTGCTGCACATGGATACCAGAGCCTTTGTTGCTGTTATGGACAGAGGATACTACAGCAAATCCAATCTTAAAGAGATTCTGGCAACCGGCTTTCATTTTGTTGTCTGTGTTCCCTTTAGAAAGGTAAATGAATTTGACGATGTCATTGAAAATGCACAAAGAGCATTTATATGCGGAAATTGTTATAACAGTAATGTTGGACAGAATATCTACTCTGAACCTCATTCCATTGAGGTTAAAGATAAAACCACCAATAAAGTCCACAGGCATAATTTCTTTGTTCATGTATTCCATTCACCTGAAACAGCAGGAGCACAGACAGAACTGCTTTTAAAACGTCGAGGAGACGTGCTTAAGATGTTGAAGGAAGGCGCTGAGCTGGATGGAGCCAATCAGGAGTTTGCAAAAGAATACATAGTTTCAAAGGAAGATGGAGGATATGAATTTAACAATGCAGCCTTCCAGCGAGCAAATAATCATGCAGGAATTTTTGTTGTACTTTCTGATGCGATTTCTGATGGTCAAACAGCTTATTTTGCTTACAAAGACAGAGAATGCGTTGAAGACTGTTTTAAAGATTTAAAGGTAAAGATGAACTGCAACCGCTTTGGTGTTTCTACAGAGCAGTCTCTTACAGGAAAGTGTTTTATCGAATTTATTGCTCTGTCTATAAGAATGCTTATGCAGTACAGAATTCATAACTGTAAATATAATGGAAAAAATCCACCACATAATTCCTTTAAGAAAATTATTGACGAATTAAATGGAATTCAGGAAATAGAATTTACCTCAGGATTTATTGCAGTGAAGCCTGTATCAAAAGTTCAGCAGGAGTGTCTGAAGTTATTTAGAGCAAAGACTCCATCTGACAGATATGACAATGAACTTGCCTATGCGAACAGATTAAAGAAGGCTCGTAAACCACATTAGAAACGAATTACTTGGACAAGATTGTTGTGTAGGTACAACTCAATGCAAAACGCAGGATTAAAACTTGATACAAAACGCCAGGTATCAAAAATAAAAAAGCTCTCTTCAAGCTGCATCAAGGGGTTAAAGGCTTTGGTGGAGGTGGAGGGAGTTGAACCCTCGTCCCAAAAGACTGCATCTTCGGCGCTACATGTTTAGGCAATCATTAATCTCGATACCCGCTGCGGACCGCCACGCCACAAAGTACCCAGTCTGTATAGGATTTAATGCTTCAACCACAGACGGGGCATCCACACGATCTAGTGAAGAACCGACCCCAGTAAGACTAAGTGTCACTAGAAAGACTTAGAACTGAGGGCATTCAGCAGGTTATTAAGCTGCGATTGCGTAGGTTTCGTCGTTTGCGACTATATTTAAACGAATTTTTAACGAGCTTTCGCCACTCGACATGCTCCTAGGAATTCATACTTCCGGTCGAAACCAAAAATACACCCCCAAGATGTGAACAGAAAGAGTATACAACAAATACCGAATTTATTTCTATTCCAATGAGAAAAATTCATCATAATCTCCCTTGGAAACAGCCTTATTTTCTGCGACAGAATGGCTTATTTTTGGGCAACAACAAATATTTTTTCAAAAACGAATTTTTTTATGCTGTTTTGTTATAATGTGCACATTTTCAAAGATTGCCTATTGCATACGTAAACATAATGTAATCAGCGCAATTTGAAATAGGTCTTTAACTTCAATCTTATAAAAACAGTAATGCTGATATAACAGCTTTAGGATTTAATTTTTTTATGAAAACAGCAAATCCTCTTGTTCCAGCTTTTATTACCTGCATGCGTGAAGGGTACAACTTCAAACTCTTCCGCTCTGATGTGATTGCAGGTTTAACAGTTGCCATTGTTGCCCTTCCTCTTGCAATGGCTATGGCTGTAGCTTCCGGAGCATCCCCTGATAAAGGTTTGGTTACAGCAGTAGTAGCCGGATTCTTCATTTCATTCTTAGGCGGCTCTAGAGTCCAGATTGGCGGACCTACAGGAGCATTTGTAGTTGTTATCTTTGACATTATCCAGAGATTCGGTTTCAACGGACTGATTCTGGCCTCTATTATGGCGGGTCTGATTCTTGTAATTGCCGGTTATGCCCGTTTAGGAAAACTGATTAAATACATTCCTTACCCTGTCATCACAGGTTTTACCACTGGTATTGCTGTAATTATTGCATCAAGTCAGGTTAAAGACTTTTTAGGTTTACAGGTTGAATCTGTTCCAGCTGATTTCCTGAATAAATGGTATGTATACCTTTCAAATCTTGATAAGGTTACCTATTCAGCGCTTGCAATGGGCGCACTAGGTCTTGCTACCATTATTATCTGTAAAAAGATTTCTCCAAAGATCCCTTCATATTTGGTATCTATTCTTTTAATTTCTGCCCTAGCCTATGGCTTCTCAATGGATATTGAAACCATCGGAACCAGATTCCCAAATCTACCTACAGGTCTTCCAACTCCAGTATGGCCAGAGTTTTCATTAGAGCAGATTAGAGCACTGGTTCCATCAGCATTTACCATTGCCTTCCTGGCTGGTATTGAAGCTCTGCTTTCAGCTGTAGTAGCAGATGGTCTTATCGGACACAAACACACACTGAACCAGGAGCTTGTTGGTCAGGGTGTTGCTAATATCGCTTCAGGTATTTTTGGTGGTATTCCAGCAACCGGTGTTATCGCAAGAACTGCAACCAACATTAAGGCCGGCGGAAGAACCCCTGTTGCAGGTATTTTCCACTCAGTATTCCTGCTTGTATTCCTATACACAGCAATGGATATTCTTGCCTTCATCCCAATGGCAGCATTAGCAGCTGTTCTGTTCATGGTTTCATGGGGTATGTCAGATCTAAAGCATTTCACTCAGATTGCAAAGATCAGCCCATCAGACAGAACTATTCTGTTCTTAACCTTTGCTCTTACCGTAATGGTTGACCTGACTGTAGCTATCGGTGTTGGTGTAACCTTCGCTTCCCTACTGTTCATGAGACACATGTCCCGTTCTGTTGAAATCAGAAAACAGCACTGCAAGTCAGAGTATGAGACTCACGACGGTGAAGATCCTTCTGACGATGAAGTTGAAATTCCAGATGATGTAACTGTACTTCAGATCAACGGACCACTGTTCTATGGATTTGCGTCAGAGTTCTGTGACAGACTGAAGGCATTAGAGCAGCTTCCAAGAATTCTGATTCTGCGTATGAGATTCATGCCATACCTAGATGCATCAGGCGAGAATTCAATTGAAGAAATTCTGAATATCTGTAGACAGCATAAGACCTATGTAATCTTCTCTGCTGTAAGACCTCAGCCTCGCAAGATCCTTGAAAGAGCAGGCTTACACAAGAAGCTTGACGGTGCAATTGCTCCTGATTTTTATGAAGCATTAAATATGGCCAAGAAACTTCTTAAGGATGAAGACTTCATCATGAAGCACATTGATCCAACCAAAGCTTAAGTCTGTTTAAGAATTGAAAAAAGGCCTGAAGTAAAATTCAGGCTTTTTTTTTAATTTAAGATGATAAAAAAATGTGAAGAATTACTTGAAGTTCTTCTTCATGATACGCTCTTTATCACGAGCCCACTGTCTGTCTTTAATAGAATCACGCTTATCGTGTTCCTGCTTACCGCGGGCAAGACCAATCTCAAGCTTAGCCCACTGATTCTTCCAGTACAGCTTCAGAGGAATAATGGTATAGCCCTGTCTCTGCACAGAACCTGCAAGCTTATCAATTTCGCGTCTTGATAAAAGAAGTTTACGTGTACGGGTAGGATCACTGACCACGAATGCACAGCTGGTTTTTAAAGGATTGATTACAGAACCAAAAAGAACAACCTCCCCGCCTTTAACATTTACATAGGCCTCAGAGATATTGCATTTACCAGCTCTTAGTGATTTTACTTCCCATCCCTGAAGAGATAATCCTGCTTCATATCTGTCTTCAATAAAATATTCAAAGGAAGCTCTGCGATTCACGGCAACAACGTTACTCTGCTGTTTTACTTTCTTTGCCACTTATATTGCTCCACTATTTTCTTAATCTGAAAAATTATATCCCACATCCAAGTCAAAACAAAAATTATTCTCTGAAAATTTAATTCACAAATTTGAAATAATCAGTTTCAAGAGAAAATTATGAACAGCTGAAATCTAAAAAGTATCTTTTTTATAAAAGCCATACAGTTCACAAAATCGCAAAACTATCACAATTGGAAGCAGTGAGATTAGACTCAAATATAAAAAACTTTGACTGACTTTTGATTTTTTTCACCCAGAAATCTATAGGATTACAGAGTTTTCACACAAATATGGCTAATATAACCGTGTTTCCAGTGAAAATTGAATAATAAAAGACACAGACAAACCTAGTCTGCAAGCCAAATTTGGGCTAAACTACGTCATTCAAAAAAAAAATAAAAGGGAATACTTATGCTTATTGCAGAATTTATCTTTATGTTAATGATGCTATACATCGGTAGCCGCTACGGTGGTATCGGTCTAGGTGTAGTATCAGGAATTGGTATTTTGGTTGAGGTATTCATTTTAAGAATGCCTCCTGCAGGCGCTCCTGTAGATGTTATGCTTATCATTATCGCAGTAGTAAGCTGTGCTGCAATTCTTGAGGCTGCAGGCGGTCTTAAGTACATGCTTCAGGTTGCAGAGAAGATCCTTCGTAAAAATCCTAAGAGAATCACCTTCTTAGGACCACTAGTCACCTTCTCTTTAAGTATCATGCTGGGTACCGGCCACGCAGTTTACTCAATCATGCCTATCATCGGTGATATTGCTCTTAAGAACAAAATCAGACCTGAGCGTCCAATGGCAGCAGCATCTGTTGCATCTCAGCTGGCTCTGACAGGTTCTCCTATTGCCGCTGTTGTTGCATGTTATTTAGGTAAGGACGTTCTTCAGCTGCCAGGTCTTGAGAATTTAAATCTTCTGCACATTCTGGCTGTTACATTCCCTGCTACCCTTTTAGGTACTATTGCAATGTCTATCTACTCAAACTTCAGAGGTCGTGAGCTTGAGGATGACAAAGAGTACCAGAGAAGATTACAGGATCCAGCATACAGAGATCAGATTCTAAACACCACCAAGACAACCTTAAATGAGGAACTGCCTTTCGGTGCAAAACTGTCAGTAGGAATCTTCCTTTTATCATTAGTACTTATCGTTTTAATCGCTGTCTTCCCTGAGGTTAGAACCATCGGTGAAGGTACCCGTCCAATCTCAATGGGCGTTATCATTCAGATGATGATGCTGGGCTTCGGTGCGATTATTCTGATTACTACCAAGACTCCTGTTAACAAGATCCCTAACGGAGTAGTTTTCAAGTCAGGTATGGTTGCATGTATTGCAATCTTCGGTATCGCCTGGATGTCAAACACCTACTTTGCTTACGCTATGCCTGAGTTCAAGGCAGCAATTACCGGAATGGTAAATGATGCACCATGGACCTTCGCTTTAGCTCTGTTCGCTGTATCTGTAGTTGTTAACTCACAGGCTGCAACTGCAAAGATTATGCTTCCTGTTGCTATCGCCATCGGTCTTCCAGGTCCAGTACTTATTGGTCTGATGCCTGCAACCTATGCATACTTCTTCATTCCAAACTATCCATCAGACATTGCTACTGTTAACTTCGACGTTACCGGTACTACCAAGATTGGTAAGTGGTACTTCAACCACTCATTCATGGTTCCTGGTTTAATCGGTGTAGTAGTTGCCTGCTGCGTAGGACTATCTTTAGCAGAGATCGTTATTTAAAAACGATTTCTTGCTCAGTGAAAACCACCTTTTGGTGGTTTTCTCATTTTTATGCCCCTAAAAACATGCGATAAATCCAATTTATCCAAAAAAGTCCCCATGGAAACATGATTTATTACATACAATTATTATGTGGGGTTGTATCTAAATTCTGACTTTGAACATTATTATTTTTTGTATCTGACTTGAAAAGTATCTGGTACTGGTAGTGTTCAAGATAAGCTATTGCCATTAAGCGTTTAAGAGAGATTGGGTATGGAACAGTCTGAAACAGAAAACAGTCAGAACGAAAATTTACAAGACAGCGCTCAGCTGCAGGAATTTGATAATCCTAGTTCGGATATTCCTCCGGTATTAACCTCTGATACCACCTATGCTACGGAACGCA
Source organism: Succinivibrio sp. (assembly GCA_017959135.1). Classification (GTDB taxonomy): domain Bacteria; phylum Pseudomonadota; class Gammaproteobacteria; order Enterobacterales; family Succinivibrionaceae; genus Succinivibrio. The sequence continues at coordinate 7,106 of JAGDBH010000217.1, forward strand.
GTTTCGATGAGACAGATCCTGCTCCAGAATCCTATGAGCAGACCAGCTATTCAGAACCACAGGCTCCACAAGAGTTGCAGGAACAATATACATCAGAGGAAGGAGCTTATGCCTCCCCTGAGCCTCAGGCTGAAACCATCAATCAGCAGCAGGCTGACGACGATGATGACGAGGATGATGATTCAGTTGATCTTAACGTAGAAAATTTCAGTTACAAATCTGCCCCATTCTTCAAATCTCTTTTTACATTAAAGTTCGGAGATATTTCCATTGCACAGCGAATTGTATTCTCCTTTGCTGTTGCAATTATTATCTTTGCTGTAGGTTCCATCAATATTATCTCCAGCATGAACGAATACGTTATGCAGAAAAACTGCACAGAAAGACTTAGTCTGAGTTTAAACAAGGTTAATTCCGCACTCATCAGTCTTACCCACCCGGACGATGATCCGCAGGCTCTTACAAAAGCACAGGCATCAGTCAAAAAACTTGAGAATATTTTAAACGCACCAGAATATAAGAGCTTCTATAAAGATAATGAGGCTGCCGCAAGAATTCACAAGGATATCTCGGAATTCTGTAAAACCACCTATCAGATTCTGGATCTGGATTTAACACCAAAAGAGCTTCTGCAGCAGGCAGAAGAGGCATCAGCCATCATAGACAAATTTGAAGAGGCAAACCGTGAAGGACTACTGGATAAGGGAGCATATAAAAAGGTTTTATATACACTCTATGCAGTGCTGATCATCACTATCCTTGTATCTGTTGTTCAGTCAATATTCCTGGCTAAATCTCTCAACAGTGAGGTTCGCCATGTATGGAAATCTCTGCAGAAACTGGCATCAGGAGATTTCCGACGTGATCACGACGAAAAGAGAATCAGAAAGAATGAAATCGGTAACATTGATCAGCTGGTCAATGCGGTGACCAAGTACATGCAGAAAACCATTGGCAAACTGAACTCAGATTTCAGCAAAATGCTTGAAATGGTTAACACTAACTCTCAGATGCTGGAAAATACTGCAGACGCCATTGCCACCCAGAAATCAAGAGCAAGTTCTGTTGCTACCGCAACAAACAACATGGAAGATTCCATTGAAAAGGTTACAGAATTCGCCCGTTCTACCCTATCTGAGGTGCAGACTGCAGAAACAGCTTCAGATACCTGCCGTATGACCATGCAGGATAACATCACTACCACCCACTCGCTGTCAGACAAACTCAAGGCAACTTCAATTGCAATTGAAAACATCAACAAGATGGGTTCCCAGATCGACTCAATTGTTAAGACTATTGCAGCAATTGCCGATCAGACCAATCTTCTGGCATTGAATGCGACCATCGAAGCGGCTCGAAGCGGTGAGCACGGTAAAGGCTTTGCCGTGGTAGCAAATGAGGTTCGTGATCTGGCATTCAAGACAGCAAAATCCACAAAAGAGGTTACCGATACCATCACCCGGCTGAATGAAGCTGTGGAGATGTGTGTTACCGTGGTGGCATCCTGTGAGGAGGAAATGAACAATTCCGTACATCAGAGCTCAAGGGCCAACAGTGCTATTGAGGAGATTATGGGAATTATTGCTACCATCACCGATATGTCTGAGCAGATTGTAGACTCCTGTACTGAGCAGACCAACATTGCAGGTGAGGTAAACTCTGAGATTGAAAATATCAACAGTGTAACCGAAGAATGCTTTGATCATATCCAGGAAACCAAGCTGGCAGTTCAGAAGATCAGAAAGATGGCAAAGAATCAGGTTAAGAATCTATCTGTATTCACCATCAACGAAGAGCCTAAATAATCTGTTGTCGGTTAACCATCCAAGCTTAAGACCAGAGGCACTCAAAGAGATATTCTTTGAGTGCTGCTATTTGTAAATATTGGGAGTTTTTCTATGAAATTCACTAATAAAAAGAACCTTATCGCAGCAGCAGTTCTTGCAGGAGTATTTACATTCTGCGCTTCACAGGCATATGCAGAACAGGCAGACAGAGAGAGTCTTGTTCAGGTTGCTTTACTGCAGTCTCTGGCGCAGGGATATTTTGGTGGAACCATTACATCAGGAGAACTTAGAAAGCTTGGCGATACCGGCATTGGAACCTTCGAAGGGCTGAACGGCGAGATGATCGTTCTGGATGGCAAGGTTTACCAGGCTCTTGGTGACGGAACAGTATTTACTGCACCGGACAAAACACTGATTCCATATGCCACAGTAACATTCTTTGACGAGGATATTCCTGTTAAACTTACAGATATCAAAGACAAAAAAGATTTTGAGAGTGCTTTGAATGCAGCTGTTCAGAAGGAAGGATGCAACAGCTTTTATATGGTTAAGCTTCCTGCTGAGTTTGAATCAGTACTGTTCCGCAGTGAATATGGAAGTGAGGAACCATATCCAACTCTGGTTGAAGCACTTAAGGGAAAGCAGACTGAATTTACAGAGAAGAATATCAAGGGAACTTTAGTTGGTCTATACTGCCCAAGCTACATGGGAGAGCTTAACTCTGTGGGCTGGCACTTCCATTTCATTTCCGAGGATAAAAAGAAAGGCGGACATATTCTGGAGCTTAGTGTAAAGGATGCCACAGCATATCTTGATAAGACAGACAAGTTCACCATGATTCTGCATAATGACAAAAAGTTCCATGACATAAATCTTGCAAAAGATATGGCTGAGGACATCAGAAGTGCAGAACAGGATACCAAGGGAAAGATGAAGAAATAGCTTTTTTCTCTCAGCTAATTTAGTCAGAAAGGACATTATGCCAGCTAAAAAAGTTGGCATAATTTTTTCATATTCCAGTAAAAAGGCAATTTTTTGCCACAGAAAACAAAACTGGAGAGAAAAAAATGTCGTCCTTCTATATCAATACCAATCTTACAGCGCTTGCAGCACAGAGAGCGGTAAGTAGAGCTACTGCCAAAATAGACACTGCTTATAATCACTTATCCAGCGGCCTTAAGATTAATTCTGCACAGGATGATCCTGCGGGTGTTCAAACTTCTGACAGACTTACTCTACAGATTAACTCTCTAAATCAGACCAACCGAAACGCACAGGATGCGATTTCCTATGCTCAGACAGCTGAAGGTGCTATTGAAGAAATCACCACCATGCTGCAGAGAATCAGAACTCTTGCAGTTCAGTCTGCCAACGGTGTTTATTCACAGGATAACCGTAGAGCTCTCCAGGATGAGGTTGATCAGTTAAATGAAGAAATAGGACGTATTGCTCGAGATACCACTTTCGGTGGACAGGATCTGCTTTCAGGTAATGCCTCAATTGTCAGATTCCAGATCTCCCCTGCTCCAGGCTCAATTATTGAAATCGACCTTGCAACCGGTTTTGATGTACCTAATCTGGCAAAAATGGCGGCAAAGATTACCGGAAGTGAAGAATTTGAACTTCCACCTGATGCCGGAGTGACCCCATCAAAATATGCCTTTACAGATATCTTCTCCTTCTCTGTAAATGGAGGAGGTATTGATATTACAACTCAGTCACAGGCACAGATTGTTCTGGCTGGTATTGACTATCTGATTACCGCCGTAGATTCTAAACGTTCTGAACTTGGTGCTGTTCAGAACCGACTTGAGGCTACCATACGCAATCAGGAAAATGTGAAAGAGAATGTTTCCGACTCACGTGCACGTATCCGTGATTCTGACTATGCAGAGGAAGTCTCCAACATGGTTTCAGAACAGATGAAGCAGCAGGGCTCTATTTCAATTCTGACCCAGGCTAATCAGAAACCTCAGATTGCTCTGCAGATGCTTCAGGAAAGCTACTAATTACTCCTTATGTTTTGTTTTGTATGTCTTATACTCCTTCGCACTAATGCGAAGGATTTTTTTTGAAAAAA
>JAGDBH010000218.1 GCA_017959135.1 Succinivibrio sp.
ACCGTTATAGTGGTTAAGAACAATCTCTGATGCCTCAGCCTTTTTGTCCATTGCACATTTAGCCACAGCGATCATGTGCAGAGCTGAATTGTTAAGAGCACGTCTTCCCATATCTGCAACACTGTAATTTGAACTTGATGCCTTAATCTTTCCATCAAGCTGAACAAATTCGTTTACCAGAGAATCGGCAACTTTTGTTTCAAGTGCATCGTGAGCATATTTGATTGCATCAATGTTGATTTTATCAAATGTCTCCATCAGATTTGCAATACTCTGAATCTTTAGAGTTTCATTTATAAGAATCAGATCACTCTGTGCATCAACACTATCCAGAATTGCCTTATATGAGGAAATCAGTTCAGCAGGATCTTTCAGCACGCCCTCTGCAGCAGCAATCTCAAGATTGTCATGAACATAACGGTTCTGCATGGTTGTAGCACAGTCTACCTTGATAAAGGCATCATTACAGAATGACAGCATGTGCTGAAGCTGTTCCATGGTGTATGGAGCATCAAGCTTAACAGGTGCAGAGAAGTCACGCAGAATTACAGGTAAGGTGTCCTTATCCAGGGTAAAGCGGTATTCCTGCTCATTCTCATTGAAGATAATAAAGCCGTCAGATGAAAGTTCTGCAGGGTGAACATCATGACCTTCGTTATCCAGGAAGCTTAATCTGATTGGCATGTAGAAAGGTTCTTTCTCTTTCTGATCACGTGTTGGATTGGTATGCTGAGACAGCTTTAATACCAGATTCTTATTAGCCTCATCATAAGTCCATGAAGCCTTGACCTGAGGTGTACCAGCCTGTGTATACCAGCGTCTGAACTGTGAAAGATCAACACCGGCACTCTCTTCAAAGCAGCACAGGAAATCTTCAATGGTTACAGCCTGACCGTCAAACTTCTTTAAGTAATCGTTCAGTGCCTTTTTGAACCTGCTCTCACCGATTAGAGTATGAATCATACGGATAATCTCTGCACCCTTGTCGTAGATTGTTACGGTGTAGAAATTATTCATCTCCATTACTTCCTCTGGTCTTACAGGATGAGCCATTGGAGATGCATCCTCAGCAAACTGAGGACCACGGATAACATTGATTGCATGAAGACGGGTTAATGCCCTGTTGGCAACATCTGATGAGAATTCCTGATCACGGAATACGGTCAGACTTTCCTTTAGAGAAAGCTGGAACCAGTCTCTAAGAGTAACTCTATCACCGGTGTAGTTATGGAAATACTCATGACCGATAACACTCTGAACATTATAGAAAGCTGTGTCGGTAGCACATGTAGGATCAACCATTACATATACTGAGTTAAAGACATTCAGACCTTTGTTCTCCATTGCGCCGAAGTTGAAGAAATCAACAGCAACAACCTTGAAATTATCAAGATCAAACTCAAGTCCCCAGCGGTCTTCATCCCACTTCATGGAATCCTTGATTGACTGCATTGCCCAAAGACCACGATCATATGAGCCTCTGTCAACATACAGTTCAAGATCAACCTTACGACCGGACTTGGTGGTGAAGGTATCAGAAACAATATCAAAAGTACCTGCAACCAGAGCAAACAGATAGCTTGGCTTTGGGAACGGATCTTCCCATACAGCATAAGGACGGTTCTTTCGGGTACCTCTTTCAATCAGATTACCGTTAGATAACAGAACACCGCAGCCATACTCAGGTCCGATAATAGTTACTCTGTATTTTGCAAGAACATCAGATCTGTCCAGAGAATAAGTGATTCTGCGGAAGCCCTCTGGCTCACACTGAGTACAGAAAGTTCCATTTGACTTGTATAAGCCCATTAAAGAAGAGTTCTCTGATGGATTTATAACATTCTCAAGTTCAACAGTAAATTCATCAGGAACAGATGAAATCTCAATGCCGTTTTTTACTTCTTTGTACTTAAAGTCAATACCGTCAACCTTAACGTAATTTAGCTTCAGCTCTTCACCGTTTAATACCAGCGGAGCCTTAGTATCAGAGGTCAGACGCTTAAAGGTTGTTACATTCTTTACAATGGTATTTGTATCATCGAGTGTAAAGGTAAGATCAATATCAACTGCAGTGAAATTAGGAGCTTTGTAATCTGTTCTTTTCTGTGCCTTGTAGGTATTACGCTTTTCTGTCATAAATCACCTTAAAAAATATGGAAAAGCCCAACATTTAGCTGGGCTTTATTGAAATTTATTTTGCAGCTGCCTGCGCCACAACACTGTCGCCGTCAGTCTTTTTCTTAATCATATCAGAATAATCTGAGGCAATATTTACAGTTTCAAGAAGAATTGGATCAGCATATTCAAAGTCAGTAGGCAGATCCTTCACAGACTTAACCGGATCTTTACCCATTGCCTTCAGACGGATATTTGTATTCTTAAGCGCAGTCTTCTCGTCTTCATCAAACAGCTTCTTGCGCTTGTCGAAGTTAACCGTTATAACCTTTCCTTCCTTGAGCTTCAGATAACGCTCACGCTCGGACTGGATAACATTGAATACCGGATCTTTCTCAATACGCTGTCTGTACAGTTCAGAAAGTCTGCCGACATACTTGTCCGGATCAGAGTAGCGTACATAATCAGTCTTTGAAATCTTATCCCACTTCAGAGCATTTGGTTCGTTCTTCTCACCCAACTCGGTAACATCGATCAGAGTTGGCAGAACAATATCTGGAGTTACACCTCTAAGCTGAGTTGAACCACCGTTGATTCTGTAGAATTTAGCGATGGTGTAATGGATTGAACCAAGATCTGAACCACTCAGATCATAAAGTCTGGTCAGAGGTCTGCTCTGCTGAACAGTGCCCTTGCCATATGAGGTATCACCTACGATCAGAGCTCTTCCGTAATCCTGAAGTGCTGCAGCCATAATCTCTGAGCTTGAAGCTGACAGACGATTGATTAGCACTACAAGAGGACCGTCATAGTCAATATTCTGATCCTCATCCTCATAAGGGACTTCATTGGAGTTTACATCACGTACAAGAACAACAGGACCTGACTTGATAAACTGACCTGTGGTGTATACAGCCTCAGGAAGCAGACCGCCACCGTTGTTTCTCAGATCAATGATGATTGAATCAACATTCTGAGCCTTAAGCTTGTCAATCTCACGCTTTACGTTCAGATGCAGGTCTGTATAGAAGCTTGAAATGGTAATTACACCAACCTTTTTGCCGTTGTATGAGTTATAGACCTTTGACTTGGCTTCCTTGTCCTGAAGTCTGATCTTGTCTCTTACAATATCAACATTAAAGGTCTTGGTAGCTGCACCTTCACCTCTTTCAATCTCAAGAGTAACCTTGGTGCCCTTTCGTCCTTTAATCTGTTTTACGACTTCGGTAAGTCTCCAGCCGATAATATCCTCGAATTTTCCATTCTTCTGCTTAACACCGATAATCTTATCCTTTGGCTTAAGCTGCTTGGATTTTTCTGCAGGAGAACCTGGAAGCAGTGACTCGATAACTGTGTACTCATCTTCCTGAGACAGCACAGCACCGATACCCTCTAATGACAGATTCATATCGTCATTGAAGTTTTCTGATTCTACTGGTCCGAAGTAATTGGTGTGAGGATCAATTGCTGTTGCAAAAGCATTCTCAAATACAGAGAAAACATCCTCAGAAGTAATCTGAGATAATCTTCTCATAGATGCTATATAACGGTTCTTTAAACGCTTTGTTGCCTCTTTAGGAGTCTTGCCGTTTAAAAGCTGAACCTCAAACTCGTTCTTAAGCTCACGCATCCACAGATTCTTAAGCTCTGCGTCTGTTGCTGCATATGGAGCCTTGGTACGATCAAGTTCGATGGTCTCATCTGCCTTCAGATCCAGAGGAGAATCCAGTAAACCGATCAAATAGCTGTACTTTTCGTAACGCTTTTTAATGTTCTGATTATAAAGGTCATATGGATAGTTCAGATAACACTTATCCAGACTGTTTATAATGCCTTTTGTATTAGCATAGATAAGATCTACTTCGCCCTGTGTGTAAAGAGAATGGGTGTAGTCCAGATAAGACATAAGTCTGTCAATCACATTGGTTGCAAACTTATCGTCTACATTGACAATCTTATAGTGAGCTCTGGTAAAGAAATTGTAAATTCTTGAGCAGGCAGTATCATGTCTAGGTTCTGGAAGTAGAACCGGCATTTGCTCTGCTTTAGGAATTGTAAGCTTTGCTTCACAGACACCCAAACTACCTGCGAACATACAGGCAAGTGCTATTTTTGCTAATTTATTCAATTTAATAGTGCCTTACTTTGCCTTTTTTGGAAGTAATACTCTATCTAATGGAAGATTTACGGTAAGACCTGATTTCAGGGTTACGTATACAGTATCCTTAACGGCATCCTGAGCAACAACACCTTTAACAAAATGCTGTTCAGAACTCAGAACAAGAACTTCTGTTCCATTCTTTAATGACTCAACGGTAGCCTTGTCGCCTTCAACCTTGAAAGCTTTCTTTGCAGGCTTTGCACCGTTCTTCTTAAAGAACTTCTTGGTAGGATTCTGTTTCTTAGCAGGCTTTAATGCTTTACGCTTCTGATTGATCTCTTTAATCTTTTCTGCTGCGTACTGTGCATGTTCAGCGTTTACGGTATCACCGCACTCGTTACCGTCAAGATCAATTCTTGCGGCACCTTCTTTTACTGAATACAGATACTTCAGACGGGAGGTATACAGACGAAGTGCTGCACGAACCTTTGATACAGACAGACCTTCAATACCTGAAATTCTCTCTTTCAGCTCATCGAAGATACCAATCTTAAGAGGCTTGCAGTCACCTTCCTTTACAAAAGCTTTAGGGAAAGCCTTGTATAGAAGCTCCATTGACTCTTTTACATGTTCAAAATGAGAACCAGTCTCTGCGGTCTTCTCTGCAGCTGATTCTTTAGCATTTTCTACAGGCTGCTGTAGTGCGTTTTCCTGGGTTTCCACAAGAAACTCCTTTTATAGTTATTAAAATGTAATGCAATACTATATTTTAATTTAGATTAAAGGATTTGTGAATTGAAAAATACATAAAGTAGAGCTAATTCAACAATTTTTTGTTCTATCAGATACTCTATCATAGAAAACTTTGAAAAAAATTTGTTGTCTGAAAATTAAACTTTACAAGATTGGTATATCAACATGAGAATTTGATAGAATTCTAGGATTACACGATTAATAAGAACTAGGAGATATACAAAAAATGTCAATGCCTGAACGTTATCACCCAGAGTGTCCGCCTGATGCACATAAGGTTATCAGACCACCAGAGAAGGAAGTATTTGCTACTCTTTGCGTTTATGTGCCAGACTCTGAAGAGGTTAACGGCATGGATAACGTTACAGATATTCTGTCCATGATGAGCAAGAATCCTCTTATTCTGTGTTCAGAGAAAATGAAGGACCTGATTCTAAAGAATTCAGAACAGGCTGAGATCAAGCCTGAGTTCATTCGTGTACACGATGATCCTTCCAAGGCTTCAATTGCCTACACTGACGGCGCAGTTGGTCCATCCCTGGATTTCTATAACATTGCACAAAACAGTGAGCTTTCAAAGGATTTCCTACAGCTGCTTCAGAAAAAATGCCTGATCTGCCTGGATACAATGTCAATGTTCATCCTAAGATCAATCTCAACTGTTTATCCTTGGGATGAGCTTCTGGCAAACCAGTTCCTCGGACAGTACACTTCAGCACTAAAAGATCTTACCGAATCAGACATCAAGCTTCTTACCGATGTAAGATACGGCAGATTCGATGCGCTTAAGGTTGAAGAAGAAAGCAAGACTGCATACAAGTTCCTGCGTCTTGAAAGAAAACTATTCCTTCAGTACCCAACTGAGGACGATTAGAATTCAGAGTATAAAAAAAGCATAGGCATAGTCCTATGCTTTATCAATTAAATCCTGCCAGATAATCAGCTTTTAAAAGCAGTTCTATTTTTTCAGATCAAAACCATACTTTTTGAAATTGTTAATCATGGTCTTGGTTAAAGAGATGGTTGACTGAATCTCATCGATATTCTCACGTGTAATCCAGAAAGCCTCTGCAAGCTCTCCCTCATCGCGGGTAATCTTAGTATCACCATCGACTCTTGCCATAAAACCAAACAGAATATTACTATCAAGTCCCCAGGGCTGTGAGCCGCAGTAGGTCAAATCCTTAATTTTAAGTCCGACCTCCTCCATTGCCTCTCTGTGAGCTGTCTGCTCAGGAGTCTCACCTATCTCGCAGAAACCGGCAATTAAGGCAACTCCTCTGTATGGACGATCCCTGTATCTTGTCACTACAATCTTGTCCCCGTCAGTGATTCCGACAATTACCGCAGGAGCGATCTTTGGATAGATGATATTGCCGCAGTTTGGGCAGCACAGAGCTCGCTCCGACTTAGAGTGAGTGGTGAGAGAACCACATCTTCCACAGTAACGGTTACTCATATACCAGTTATATAAATGGTAGGCGGTAAAACCTGCAAAGCATTCGATACGAGGATTGTCAGAACGCAGCACAGTGTTTCTCTGCCATTCAAAACCATCAATATTCAGAGCATTGCACGAATCGTTATAGAGAAAATAGGCATTCTCATCTATAGAGAAAAGATAGGTAAGCTTCTCTTTTGGGAAAGAGAAAGCCCTTGGAAATGTTAAAGGAGAGTTTTTGCCATCTCCTTTTACGTAAACGTCCCTGTCTTTAAAGGCAAGGACAAAATCTGTATCAAGGGGAGCTCTTTTTAATGAAAACTCATTCTTAAAAAGATGATCCCCGATATCCTGAAGCATAAATTATCCTAAAAGATATTTCTCTACATCCAGTGCAGCCTTACAGCCTTCACCAGCAGAGGTAATTGCCTGTCTGTAAACCATATCCGCACAGTCACCAGCAGCAAAAACTCCCTTTACAGAGGTTGCAGTGTCTGTACCGAATCCGGTCTTGATATAGCCGTTATCCAGCTCAAGCTGACCTTCAAAAATAGAGGTTGCAGGAGCATGTCCGATAGCAACGAACACACCATCTAAAGCAAGTTCCTTCTTCTCGCCCTTAACATCCAGCTCGATACCTGACAGCTTATTGCCATCTCCCTTAAACTCGGTGATCTGAGCATTCAGGATAAATTCAACCTTTCCAGAATCAACCATGGAACGAAGCTTATCAACCATAACCTTTTCAGATCTGAAGCCTTCTCTTCTGTGGATCAGATAAACCTTCTTACACATGTTGGTCAGATATAAGGCTTCAACAAAGGCTGCTGAACCACCACCGACGACTGCAACCTCCTTGTTGCGGAAAAAGAATCCGTCACAGGTTGCACATGCGGAAATGCCCTTTCCCTTATAGGTTTCCTCACTTGGAAGTCCTAAATATTTGGCTTTGGCACCTGTAGCAATAATCACGGTTCTGGTTTTTAAAACATCACCTGATGATAAGGTTAATTCCTTAATCTCCTGACTAAAATCAACCTTGGTAACTGTATCAGAAAGCATCTTTGTTCCTAAAGATACAGCATGCTCCTGCAGAGTCTGCATTAGAGAAAATCCATCTGGAGCATCCTTTCTGCCAGGCCAGTTACCGATTTCAGGAGTAGTTGTCAGCTGACCGCCAACTTCTGGACCACTCACAAGAACTGGAGATAGACCAGAACGGCAGGCATAGATTGCAGCTGTCCATCCAGCAGGACCAGAACCGATAATTACGGTGTTTAAAACTTCTTGAGTCATATTAGGCTCCTATAAGATCTTTGTAATGTGTTTTTGCGTATTCCATAGCGTAAGGTACCCATGGTTCATTAAATGAAGACAGGTACTCAAGAGCATCTTCAAGTTTAAATGAGGACAAAAACTCGCTGGCCTTCTTTTCATATGAAATGTGCCATGGTTCATAGCCCATTGAATTCTTTCCTGTATAAGGTCTTTTAAAGCCGAACTTATTTAGGGCATTCTTAAGATAAACATCCAGTTTATAAAAATAGCTGCCCTTCTGATACTCTCTTGCGGTAAGCTCCAGCTGCTTGCCCTCTGGAAGAAGGTTTGAAGCATAAATATCGAAATCTGTTCCAAAGTGATGACGAGAAAAACCAGGAATTGCAGAAAATCTTACAATTTCTAAAACCTTCTGTTCATCTGATAAAGAAGAGATATCCATAGGCTCTTCATTTTCATCAAGTACAGGTCTTTTTCCGTTAAATTTGTCATCAAAAATCTTAAACTGCTTATAAAAGCTTCTGTATGCAGATGCAATCTTAATCTCAAAGCCATTATCATAGGCATCTGCAAATAAAGGCCCCAAAGCCTTTACGGCATCCCTGTCTCCAAGAAGAACAAGCATTCGCTGTGGATCATCCTTGAAGTTTACAAGCTTGCTGTCATCAATACCTAAAACCTGTTCTTTACTAATCATTTATCTAAGTTCCCTTATCTTAAAAACAAAGCTAGTTATTACTATATTCCTAATACTAAATTATTTC
>JAGDBH010000219.1 GCA_017959135.1 Succinivibrio sp.
AACTTTTCCTGAAGCATATCGCCGTTAACTTTAATAAATTCAGAACTGATATCGGTAAGGATACGAGACAGTTCCTGATTCTGCTTCATAGCTAAAAGCAGATGACCTGTTCTGATGGTTCTCTCCTGATAAACGATAGAGGTTGCCATCCAGGCCTCACGGATAGTAAGTTCAATGGTACTGCTGAAATCACTAATTGAACTTGCACCTCTAGGAAGTCTGTCCAAAGCTGCTATCAGATCTTTTGAAAGCTGAGCCTCATCAAGGGAGAAGTAACGAACTATTTCATGTACGTCACTAGCATCCCCCAAAAGGATCTGGTTTAGAAAATGAACCAGCTCTATATAAGGATTTCCCCTGGTTTTGCAAAGTACGGTTGCACTTTCAAGAGCCTTATATGCTGTTTTATCCAGCTTTCCGAAAATCTGTACTCTTTTCAGTTTTAACATCAGTTAACTCCTTACCGTGTCTAGGAAGAATGCCCATTTAGTCGTGAAACATTAATGACAATCTGACACGTTCCCTTATCGTTTGTGTACTTGAAATAACAGTTTGAGCCTAGAGTGTATTTTCCGTTAAGATAAATCCCCTTCAGAGAGTTCTTTCTTAATATAAAAATTAAATCGTAATCCAAAGGCTTCTGCAGATACAGATTAATAATCTCAGTCAGATACTGATAATTTTTAGTTCCGGGAAGCATTGCATAGCATTCTTTAAAATCCATAGGACCAAGTTTTAATACAAACTTCTTGGTATGACTGTAAAAATGCTTGCCTATCTGTGAACTTACGCCAAGAATGCAGGTATCCCTGTGCCCGAGTCGGCAGTGCAGGTGATCAGGAATTAGATAACGCTCAAATATATTGCTGTCAATTCTTATATCAAAACCAAAAAATTCGCGAAGAATCGCTCTAAGTCCTTCAACACTGCTGTTTCTGGAAATCACAAAAGGCATCATCGCTTCGGCAGCAAATTTAGGTAACAGAGGATCGCTATCTTCAGGAGCTCCGGAGAAAGCTCTGAATATCGAACGAGGCAGATTATTATCTTTTTTGTCAAAACCTATTGCCAGATCCTTCTGGGCATAGGCGCGATAATAAAACGAGATAAAACTGTTATTGATGATGTCGATAAAACGCTGCAGTGCATAGTTATAATGATTACTGGAAAGCTGCAGCACACGGCTTGTAAACTCAAGAGGCATCGGACCGTCTGTACCGGTAAGACCAGGACTTGTAACCTCAATTACGGTATTCCCGTTTCCGTCATCAACAATTGAGGTAACCGTTGGCAGCACTCCGCTTAAAGTTGGCTTCTGAGAGAAACGGACATTGCATTCTGCAGATTCTCTGTAGCCGATTCCAGGGACAATCCCGTTTGCTTTCTCAAAGTTTCTTACAACCTCAAAAAAGTCGACATCCCCGAAACTGCGTACAGTCCTTAAAGACTGCTTTATCTGTCTTTCCCTTGAGTCCATGAGCAGATCAATCCCGAATTAATACCATAAAGAGAAAACCTGACAAGAAGATTCAATGAGGTAAAATCACATAGCACCATTCGCAGCATTGAACCGAATACATAGATGCCAAAACCGGTAAGATTACCTTCATCAAGTACAATCTGAACGTTAAAGCCTTTCTCAAAATATATATGTCCGGTCTCTACGAATCTGAATACATAGGGACTGGTTTCAACCTTTTTTATTGCAGCAATAATGAGTTTCTTTTCATCTACAGAACCATGATAGAAAATCTGGATCAGATTCTGCAGTACAACCTTACACTCATCTCCACTCTGAAGCAGCTGTGCCGAGAGGTTCATCAGAATAAAGGAGAGCCTTGAAAAACCTGAAAGATCACCCTTCATAAAGAAGGATTGCCTTGGAGGCGTTAGCGGAATTACAAATGAAGCAAC